>NZ_JBLEBI010000004.1:0-117099 GCF_047340315.1 Streptomyces sp. AF1A | reverse complement strand
CGGCGCGAGGGCCGGGGCCAGCAGCTCCGGCTGACCGGGCGCGCTCGGGTAGTTCAGCTCCAGGTTCACGGAGGCGGCGCCGGCCGCCTCGGTCAGGGCGTGCCCCGGCTGCCGGTCCGGCTCGGTGGCCCGCACGAACGTCCCGCGCCCGACCTCGCCCACCACCAGCCCGCGGCGCACGAGTTCGGCGTACACGCGGCCCGCCGTCGACGGCGCGATGCCGTGCCGTCTGGCGAACGCCCGCTGCGGCGGCAGCCGTTGACCGGGCCGGAGCCGTCCGCCGGTGATGTCGGCGGCGATTCGGTCGGCGATGCCCCGGTAGTCGTCCACAAGTCCCCCTGTCGCATGCCGCGGTGGATTGCACCGAGAGCAAAGATCTTATTGCACCGACGAGTTGAGGACCCTAGGGTCGCTGCCATGCCCCCGTTCCTCGCATACACGGACAGAGACCCCGGAACCGGCCGGATCCCTCTGCTCCTCGTCCACGGCCACCCCTTCGACCGCACGATGTGGGACCCGCAGCTCGCGGAGTTCTCCGCCGCCCGCCGGGTGATCGCCCCCGACCTGCGCGGGTACGGCGCCTCCCCCGTGACCCCCGGCACGGTCCCGCTCTCCCGCCACGCCCGGGACCTCGCGGACCTCCTGGACCTGCTGGACGTGGACGCCTTCGTCCTCGCGGGCCTGTCGATGGGCGGCCAGATCGCCATGGAGTGCTACGACCGCCTCGGCGACCGGATCCGCGGCCTGGTCCTCGCCGACACCTTCCCCGACCCCGAGACCCCCGAGGGCCGGCAGGGCCGCAACGCGATGGCCGACCGGCTGCTCGCCGAGGGCATGCGGGGCTACGCCGACGAGGTGCTCGAACGCATGGTCGCCCCGTACGCGCACCCCGGGGTCAAGGCCCACGTGCACCGCATGATGACGGCCACGGCCCCCGAGGGCGCCGCCGCGTCCCTGCGCGGCCGGGCCGAACGCCCCGACTACCGCGCCCTGCTGACCCGGGTCACCGTGCCGGCGCTGGTCGTGGTCGGCGCCGACGACACCTACACGCCCGTCTCCGACGCCGAGGCGATGCACGCGGCCCTGCCCGACTCCGCGCTCCACGTCGTCGAGGGCGCCGCCCACCTGCCGAACCTGGAGCGGCCCGCGGAGTTCAACCGCGTCCTCGGGGATTTCCTGGCGCGCCTCGACGGCCCCCTCGTAGGCTCGGCCCCGTGAACCGACCCCGCCGGTCGCAGCCGCCGTCCCCGACGCGTCACCCGGGGGCCGGGCCGGGCCGCACGCACCGGGGTGGCCACCGACCGGACCGCGGGCAGGCCGTATGACGCGAAGCCGTGGGGGCAGGACCGGCGCCTGGTGCGCCGGGCTGCTGCTGGCCGGGGTGAGCGCGGTCGTCGGCTGTCGCGTCGCCGGCACCGACGGCGTCACCCCCGTACCCCAGCTGCTCGCCTTCCTGCCCTGGCTGCTGGCCCCCACCGGCTTCGCCCTGCTGTGCGCGCTGCTCGCCCGCTGGTGGACGGGCCTGGTGTGGGGGATCGCCGTGCTGGGCCTGCTCGCCTGGTACCTGGATCCGTACGGCAGGACCGGCGAACCCGACGGACCGCCCGTCGCGACCCTCCGCGTGCTCACCTCGAACGTCGAGTCCGGCCGGGGCACCCCCGCACTGGTGCCGCTGATCCGCGACCGGCGCCCGGACGTGGTCTTCGTGGAGGAGTGCGAGGACACCTGCCAGGACACCCTGGACGGCGACTTCGCCACCGTCTACCCCTACCGGCAGGCCGTCCGCGCGGCCGGCTCCCACGGCTCCCTCATCCTCAGCCGCTACCCCCTGAAGCCGACGGCCGGTGTCCCCGGCACCCTGGGCATGCCCGGCGCCGTCGCCGACGTCCGCGGCCACGCCGTACGTCTCCAGCTCGCCCATCCCATGCCCCCGCTGCCCCGCCAGGTCGGCCTGTGGCGCCGCGAACTGGGCCGGCTGCGCGAGTTCGCCGCCGCCGGCCGGGGCACCCCCACCATCCTCGCGGGCGACTTCAACGCCACCCAGGACCACGCGGCCTTCCGCCGCATCCTGGACACCGGTCTGACCGACGCCGCCCGCCTCGCCGGGCACGACCGCACGCCCAGCTGGCCCGCGCGCACCGCCTCCGTCATCGGGGCCCAGATCGACCACGTCCTGGTCTCCCGCGACTTCGGCGCCACCGCCGCCCGCTTCCTGCGGGTGACCGGCAGCGACCACCGCGCGCTGGTGGCCGACCTCACGCTGTACCAGCGGTGAGGACTCGCGTCCCCGCACTGAGCGAACCCGGGGCCGCTAACCTTACGTGTCCGTCCTGGCCAGCAATTGACGGTTACACCTCGCGAAGGGTTGCGAACATGGGCATTCTCACTCTCCTGCGGAACGCATTCGGCCGCTCACGCAAGTCCCGGGCCGCCGAGGCAGAGGGTGCGGACCAACTCACTTCGCAGCCCTCGACCCCCACGCTCCCCGAGCCCCGCCACGCGGAGGCCGGGGACCACGACCACGCGGACGCCGGGGAGCACGACCTGGTGACCGCCGCCTTCGACAGCGTCAAGGTGCCGCACCCCGCACAGTCCCCGGAGACGGCCGAGGAGAGGCCCGAGACCGCCGCGGGAGCGATGCCCGAGCCGGCGACCGGGGCCGAGGAGGACCGCGAGCCGGCGACGGCCGGGGTCAGCGCCGAGCCGGAGGCGGAGAAGGAGGCCGATGCGGAGGCCCAGGCCGGCATCCAGGCGGAGGCCGAGGCCGAGACCGGGGCTGAGGCCAAGGAGGAGCCTGAGCCGGAGGCCGAGGCGGAGAAGGCTGAGCCGGAGGCCAAGGCGGAGAAGGCTGAGCCGGAGGCCGGGGCCGGCGTCGAGGCCGCGACCGAGGCCACGGAGGAGGCCGAGCCGGAGGCGCAGCAGGAGCCCGAGGCGGAGGCGGAGGCCGGCGTCCAAGCGGAGGCGGAGGCCGAGAAGGAAGCCGGGCCGCAGGCCGAGGCCGACATCCAGCCAGCCGGGGCCGAGACTGCGCCGAAGGCCGAGGACGAGGCTGAGGCCGAGCCGGAGACCGAAGCGGTCCCCGCGCCGACCCCGGAACCGCACGCCGCGCAGACGGAGACCGCCGCCCCGGAACCGGCCGAGGAACCGGTGACCGCGTCGGCGGACGAGGCCGCCGTACCGGCCGAGGACCCGAACGAGCCGCAAGCCGCCGAAGGCGAGGACACCCCGCAGGGGACCCCCGCAGCCGACGACGAGAGCCACACGGCTGACGCGGCCGGGAGCACGGACACCGAAGGCGAAGCCGAGGCGGAGGCCACCCCCGCCGACGCGACGGCAGAGGAGTCGAAGCCCGCCACCCCCCTCACCAAGGTGAAGTCCCGCACCCCCTCCCTCGCCACCGCCTACAAGGCCGCCACCACCGCCCTCGAGAAGTCCGGCCTCACCGGCGCCCGAGCCAAGGTCTACCTCGTGCTGGACCGCTCCGCGAGCATGCGCCCGTACTACAAGGACGGCTCCGCGCAGGCCCTCGCCGACCAGACCCTCGCCCTGGCCGCCCACCTGGACCCGGAGGCCACGGTCCACGTCGTCTTCTTCTCCACCGAGGTCGACGGCACCACCGACCTCACCCTCGCCCCGGACCACGAGACGAAGATCGACGACGTGCACGCCGGCCTCGGCCGCATGGGCCGTACCAGCTACCACGCCGCCGTGGAGGCCGTACTCGCCCACTACGGCAAGCACACGGACGGGACCGCGAACCCCCGCACCCCCGCCCTCGTCGTCTTCCAGACCGACGGCGCCCCGGACGCGAAGACCCCGGCGACCCAGGCGCTCACCGCGGCCGCGGACACGCACCCCGGCGTCTTCTTCTCCTTCGTGGCGTTCGGTGAGCACGACAACAAGGCCTTCGACTACCTGCGCAAGCTGAAGACCGCCAACGCGTCCTTCTTCCACGCGGGCCCCACCCCGCGCGAGCTGACGGACACCGAGCTGTACGAGGGCGTGCTCGCCGCCTGGCGCCCGTGAGCACGTGAGCTCGTACGCTCGTAAGCACGTTCCCCGGGGGGTGGACCACCGCGTCCGCCCCCCGAAACGCGTGTGAGTCGATCTCGGCGGGCCCAGTAGGATTTCGCCTTATGGCGGCCACTGGATCCGAGAAGCAGGCGGGGAAGGCGTACTACGTCTCCACGCCCATCTACTACGTCAACGACGCTCCTCACCTGGGCCACGCCTACACGACCGTCGCAGGCGACGTGCTCACGCGCTGGCACCGTCAGCGCGGCGAGAAGGTGTGGTACCTCACCGGCACGGACGAGCACGGTCAGAAGATCATGCGCACGGCCGAGGCGAACGGGGTGACGCCCCAGCAGTGGGCGGACAAGCTCGTCACCGAGGCCTGGAAGCCGCTCTGGGAGCACCTGGAGATCGCGAACGACGACTTCATCCGCACCACGCAGAAGCGGCACACCGACCGCGTCCAGGAGTTCGTGCAGGACCTGTACGACAAGGGCGAGGTCTACAAGGGCGGCTACGAGGGCCCGTACTGCGTCGGCTGCGAGGAGTACAAGCTCCCCGGCGAGCTGCTCGACGGCGAGGGCGAGTTCGCGGGCCAGAAGCTGTGCCCGATCCACAAGAAGCCCGTGGAGATCCTCAGCGAGGAGAACTACTTCTTCCGGCTGAGCGAGTACGGCGACAAGCTCCTCGCGCACTATGAGGCGAACCCCGGCTTCATCCAGCCCGAGTCCGCGCGCAACGAGGTCGTGAACTTCGTGCGCCAGGGCCTGCAGGACCTCTCGATCTCCCGCTCGACGTTCGACTGGGGCATTCCGATCCCCTGGGACGACAAGCACGTGATCTACGTGTGGGTCGACGCGCTGCTGAACTACGCCACGGCGGTCGGCTACAACGAGAACCCGGAGAAGTTCGAGTCCACCTTCCCGGCCGACGTGCACCTGGTCGGCAAGGACATCCTGCGCTTCCACGCGGTGATCTGGCCGGCGATGCTGATGGCGCAGGGCCTGCCGCTGCCGCGCAAGGTCGCCGCGAACGGCTGGCTGATGGTCGGCGGCGAGAAGATGTCCAAGTCGAACCTGACCGGCATCAAGCCGCAGGACCTCACCTCGCACTTCGGCGTCGACGCCTACCGCTGGTACTTCCTGCGCGCCATCGCCTTCGGCCAGGACGGCTCCTTCTCGTGGGAGGACTTCGCCGCCCGCTACACGAGCGAGCTGGCGAACGACTACGGCAACCTCGCCTCGCGCGTGGCCGCCATGGTCGGCAAGTACTTCGGGGGCACGCTGCCCGCGGCCACGGCCGACGGCCCGGCCGAGGCGGCGATCCACGACGGTCTCGCCAAGGCGGTCGCCGAGGCGGACCGCCGCATCGGTGAGGAGCTGGACTTCCAGGGCGGAATCCTGGCGGTGTTCGACTTCATCAAGCAGGTCAACGGCTACATCACGGAGCAGGAGCCGTGGAAGGTGGCCAAGGACGACTCCGAGCAGGGCAGGGCCCGGCTCGCCACCATCCTCTACACCGCGGCCGAGTCCCTGCGCGCGGTGGCCGTCCTGCTCAACCCGGTCATGCCGGAGACCTCCCAGAAGCTCTGGGACTCCCTGGGCGCGGACGCCTCCCTGGGCGCCCTGGCCGAACAGCGGGTCCAGGACGCGGGCAAGTGGGGCAAGCTCCCCGCCGGCTCGACGGTCACCAAGGGCGCGGTCCTCTTCCCCCGCCTGGAGGAGAAGCCGACCGCGTAACACCCTGTAACAGGCCGGTGCCCGGGAGAAGACAACCCTTCTCCCGGGCCCCGTGCTTTGCGCCGATCACCGACGTGTGACGGCCACTCGACTGCCGCACTTGTTCGGGGGATCACCCATGGGACTGTTCCTCGATGCGCACAGCATCGATCCGGCACAAGCACAGCGGTTGTCCCCGTCGAAACGGCCGACCGCTTCGATTTTGAAGGCGGTGGTCGTCGGACCGGAATACGGACATCACCGCCCCCGTCCTGCCTTCAAGCTCTTACGATCGTTTGGTCACGACACATTGGGAACAGCCCGGGGGGGGCGAGCGCGATGCGCACACAGGCAGCGGATCCAGGCACGATGCAGTCCTCTGTACCGGCTCCGGGTCAACGAGTGACCGTGCGCAACCGCCCCTGGGTCGTCACCGATGTCCTCCGCTCGACCGCCGCGAGCGACGATCCGGCACGTGCAGCGGACGCCGCTCCCAGCCACCTGATCACCCTGTCGTCGCTGGAGAGCGACGGCCGGGACGAGGAACTGCGGGTGGTCTGGGAGCTGGAGCAGGCCACGGACGTCCACGACCAGTACGAGCTGCCCTCGCCGAAGAGCGGATTCGACGACCCCGGCCGCCTGGACGCCTTCCTGGACGCGGTGCGCTGGGGTGCCATCGCCTCCGCCGACAAGACGGCCCTCCAGGCACCGTTCCGCTCGGGCGTCGAGATCCAGGACTACCAGCTGGACCCGGTCGTCCGCGCCCTGTCCATGCCCCGTACGAACCTGCTGATCGCGGACGACGTCGGTCTGGGCAAGACGGTCGAGGCCGGTCTGGTGATGCAGGAGCTGATGCTGCGCCACCGCGCCCGCTCCATGCTGATCGTCTGCCCTGCCGGCCTGACGCTTCAGTGGCGGGACGAGATGCGCGACAAGTTCGGTCTGGACTTCCGCATCGTCAACACGCGGATGCTGCGGGAGCTGCGCCGTTCGGCCGGTCTTTACGCCAACCCGTGGACCCACCACCCGCGCCTGATCGTCTCCATCGACTGGCTCAAGCGCGAACGCCCGCTGCGGATGCTGCGGGAACTGCTGCCGCCGGTGCCGGAGTACCCGCGGGCGTTCGACCTGCTGGTGGTGGACGAGGTGCACACCTGCGCGCCTTCCGGCACAGGGAAGTACGCGGTGGACTCGCAGCGCACCCGGGCCGTGAAGCTGCTCGCGCCGCACTGCGAGCACCGACTCTTCCTCTCCGCGACCCCGCACAACGGCTACCTGGAGTCTTTCACCGCGCTTCTGGAACTGCTCGACGACAACCGGTTCGTCCGTGGCGTCAAGCCGTCCGAGGAGCAGCTGCGCCGGGTGATGGTGCGCCGCATGAAGTCCGACCTGCCGCCCTTGTGGAACGGCAAGCCGCGCTTCCCCCGGCGCGTGCCGCACGCCCTGGAGGTCGACTACAGCGACTCGGCGCGCGAGGCGTACGCCAAGCTGGCGGAGTACGCGCGCTCGCGTCGCGACGGGCAGGGGGACGGGAAGGCCGGTCGGACGGCCGCCGACTTCGTGACCACCCTGCTGAAGAAGCGCTTCCTGTCGTCACCGAAGGCGTTCGCTGAGACGATCAGCACTCACCTGAACACGATGACGTCCCGCCCCACCGGGCCCGCGCACGAACCGGTCCCGAGCGTACGGGTGCTGCGCCCCCTGATCGACGGGGTCGAGGAGGCCGAGGAGGAGGACGAGCAGGAGCAGGCCGAGGCGGCGGCGCGCGCCCTGACCGCCGCCCGCCAGGCCATGCGCCCGCTCTCCGAGCGTGAGCACACGCTGCTCAAGGAACTCGACGCGTGGGCCGTGGACGCCGGAAAGCGGCCGGACGCCAAGTTCGCCCGCTTCCGGGAGTGGCTGGACGGCATCGTCTGCCCCGACGGCCCGCTCGGCGACTGGCAGCCGGAGCGGGTGATCGTCTTCACCGAGTACCGCGACACCCAGCGCTGGCTGTACGGGCAGCTCATCGCGGCCGGCTATCCGGCGGAGCGGATCGCGCAGCTCTACGGCGGTCAGGACCAGGAGGAGCGGGAGCAGGTCAAGCAGGTCTTCCAGGAGAGCCCCGACCTGTCCCCGGTCCGCATCCTGCTCGGCACCGACGCGGCCAGCGAGGGCATCAACCTCCAGGCGCACTGCCACCGGGTGCTGCACTGGGAGATCCCGTGGAACCCCAACCGGCTGGAGCAGCGCAACGGCCGGGTGGACCGGCACGGGCAGAAGGCCGACCAGGTGGACGTCTACCACTTCGTGCCGCGCGGCTGGCAGGGCTTCGATCCGGCCCACGACCACCAGACGGACTCCGGCTACGAGGACGGCGCCCTGGAGGACGAGCTGCACTTCCTCGCCGTCGCCGCCCGCAAGACCGAGCGCATCCGGGAGGACCTCGGCAGCGCGGGCGAGGTGATCGCCGCCCAGGTCGAGCAGAAGATGCTGGGCCGGCGTTCGAGCTGGACCACCGCCGACGCCGAGATCACCAAGCGGTCCGGCAAGGCCGTCCTGAAGGTCGAGCGCGACCTGGCTCGCGACCTGGAACGCCTGGTGGACGCCCTGACGGACAGCCGTCAGCAGTTGCACCTGCACCCGGAGACCGTGGAACGGGTCGTCCGCACGGGCCTGCTGCTCGCCCACCGCAAGGACCTCGTCGAGGTTCCCGACCCGCAGCCCGACCGGGGCGCCCGCTGCTTCCGGCTGCCCGAGCTGCCCGGCGCCTGGGCGCGGGCCCGCAACGACGGCCTGCGTCACCCGCTCACCGGCGCGGAGCGCCCTGTCGTCTTCGACGAGGCGGAGGCCCGCGACCGCACCGACGTGGTCCACATGCACCTGGGCCACCGCCTGGTGCAGATGTGCCTGCGCCTGCTGCGGGCCGAGCTGTGGGCGAGCGGCGCGGGGGCGCGCCTGTCCCGGGTGACGGCCCGGGTGGTGCCGGACGGTGCGCTGCGCCGGCCGGCGGTGGTCGCGCACGGCCGTGTGGTCATCACCGGCAGCGGCGGAACGCGGCTGCACGAGGAGGTCATCACGGCGGGAGGGCTGATCGAGGGCGGCAAGTTCGTCGCGGCGAAGATGGAGGACGTCGACGCGTGGCTGGCCGAGGCCACGGAGGAGCTGCCGGCCGAGAGCGTCCTCACCGAGCTGACCGACCTCTGGCCCCGGCTGGAGGACCGTCTCGCGCGCGCCCTGAACACCCGGGCGAACCGTCGCTTCCGCTCCCTTGAGACCATGCTCGCCGAACGCTGCGAGCAGGAGGTGGAAGGCATGCGCGCGGTCCTGGAGGACCTGGGCCGCTCGATCCGGGCGCGGCTCGACGACACCGGGCACTGGCAGCAGGAGTCGCTCTTCGACGTCGACGACGAGCGCCGCCAGCTGCGTGCCGACCGCGAGGCGCTGCTGGAGCGGCTGCGGAGGCTGCCGGAGGTGACGGAGTCGGAGACGGCCGCGCTGCGCCGCCGCTGGTCCGATCCCTCGCCCCGCTGGTTCCCGGTCGCCGTGACCTTCCTCGTCCCCCGTTCCCTCTCCGCCACCGCCCGCCAGGAGAACCGCTGATGCCGACCGCCGCCCGCGCTGCCAGGAAGGTTCCGCCGAAGGGCTCGGTCCCCACCCCGGCACAGCAGCACGAGGACTGGCTGCGGCTGCTGCGCCCCGACGGCCCGTTCGTCTCGCTGCCGGTGCTGGTCGGCGCGTTCCCGCAGGGCCTGGACACGATCGCGCCGGAGACGTGGGAGCGGCTGCGGCAGGCCTGGGCGGAGGTCCAGGAGGACCCGGCGCTGCTGCGCTCCGCCTGGGAGACGTTCGTGCTGACGGAGCTGCTGGGCTGGCGGGCGCCCGGCCTGCGCGAGGGCGCGGCGATCCCCGAGTCGCTCCGCGCCGGCGCGAACACGCCCGACGCGGTCCTGGTCGGCCCCGGCCGGTCCGGCGGGCTGGCCCCGCGCGCCCTGTTCTTCCGCACGGACGACTGGGAAGGCCCGCTCAACCGCCCGCGCGGCGAACAGCCGGGCCTCGCCGACCGGGCGGCCGAGCTGTGCCGCGCCCGCGAGGTGCCGCTCGCCCTGCTGACGAACGGCCGCGAGTGGGCCCTGGTGCACGCCCGCCCGAAGGAAGCGACGACGATCGCCGTCTTCGACGCGGACCTGTGGACCGAGGAACCGATCCTCGCCCGCGCCTTCACCAGTCTGCTCACCGCGAGCCGTGTGATCCGCCCGCCGCAGGACACGGAGGGCAAGGCGACCGACTCCACGGCGGGCCTGTTCGCCCGCACCGCCGAAGCCCAGTCCGAGGTCACCGACACCCTGGGCCGTCAGGTGCGCGAGGCGGTGTCCCTGCTGGTGGCGGAGCTGTCCCGGCTGGACCGCGAGTCGGGCGGCGAACTGCTGCGGGGCGTACCGGCCAAGCAGGTCTACGAGGGCGCGCTCACCGTGATGATGCGCCTCGTCTTCCTCCTCTACGCCGAGGAACAGCGCCTGCTGCCCTCCGGGGACGAGCTGTACGACGCCTCGTACGCCGTCGGCCCCCTCCACGACGAGCTGGCGAAGGCGCAGAGCCTGCACGGCGACGAGCTGGGCGACCGGGTGGAGGCGACCTGGCCGCGCCTGCTCGCGGTGTTCGCCGCGATCCACGGCGGCAGCACACACGACCAGCTGTGGATCCCGCCCTACGGCGGCTCGCTCTTCGACCCGTCCCGCTTCCCCTGGCTGGTCCCGGCCAAGGTCACGGACCGGGTGGTGTTTGAGATCCTCGACGCCCTCCTCACCCTGCGCGCCCGCAAGGGCTTCAAGGGCAAGGAGCGCCTGTCCTACAAGGGCCTGGACGTCGAGCAGATCGGCCACGTCTACGAGGGTCTGCTGGAGTACGGCTGCCACTGGGCGGAGGAGCCGTACGTCGGGGTCTCCTTCGGCCGGGACAAGAAGTACGAGGCGGTGCTGCCGCTGGCCCGCTTGGAGGAGTGGTCGGCGGCCGGGACGCTCACCGAGCAGGTGGCGGCGGCGGCCGGTACGAAGCCGGCCACGGTGGCGGCGGCGCAGACCAAGTCGGGCACGGTGACGGTCGAACTGGAGACGGCGTGCGGCAGCGACCCGGCCCTCGTCGAGCGGGCGGTCGCCTTCTCCGGCCTGTACGGCACGGACCTGCGCGGCGAGCCCAAGGTGTGGCCGGCGGGCTCGGTCATCATGGTCCGGTCGGGGAACCGGCGGGACACCGGCACCCACTACACGCCGAAGGCGCTGGCGGAGGAGGTCGTGGAGCACACGCTGGCCCCGCTGTGCTTCTCACCGGGTCCGGCGGAGGGCGCGGACCCCGGTGTCTGGCGGCCGAAGAAGGCCGAGGAGCTGCTGAAGCTGCGGGTGCTGGACCCGGCGATGGGTTCGGGCGCGTTCCTGGTGTCGGCGTGCCGGTACCTGGCGGACCGGGTGGTGGACGCCTGGCTGCGCGAGCCGGAGCTTCCGCCGGAGATCGCCCGGGACGTGGACCGGGAGGACCACGAGCAACTGCACCAGATCGCCCGGCGGTTGGTGGCCGACCAGTGCCTGTACGGCGTCGACCGCGACCCCATGGCGGTAGAGCTGGCCAAGCTGTCGCTGTGGCTGGTGACGCTGGCGAAGGGACGGCCGTTCTCGTTCCTGGACCACGCGCTGCGGTGCGGGGACTCGCTGATCGGCGTGATCGACGTACGTCAGGTCAAGCAGTTCCATCTGGACTGGCAGGACCGGCAATTGAGCCCCGAGGTCGCACGGGCACTGGAGAACACCGAGTCGCTGCTGTCGCGGGCGGCCGAACTGCGACGGCAGATCGAGTCGACGGCGGTCACGGACATTCGCGTTGTGCGGGACAAGGCCGAGCTGCTGGCGCAGGCGGAGGCCCTGAGCGGCAAGCTGCGGCTGGCGGCCGATGCCGTGGTAGGCGCCGCGCTCGCTGCCGAGGGCATTTCCGACGAGGAGGCCTCCGAGATCTCCGGTGAGGAGAACGTCGGCGGAGCGCGGGGAGCTGCGCGGTTCCGGGACGCCAAGGAGGACGCGAAGAGCCGGGCGTATCGGTACCGGCTGGAGGCAGTGGCGGGGCTGGTCGCTACGGCGCTGGGGGACGAGGACGAGGTTGCGGCGGAGGCTGTGGCTGAGCAGGCGCGGGAGATCGTGGAGGGGTGGCTGAAGGGGCCTCGGGCGGAGGCGGTTCGGCCGTTGCATTGGCCGTTGGAGTTTCCTGAGGTCATGGGGGTGGGGGGTGCCGCTGGGTTTGATGCGGTGGTGGGGAATCCGCCGTTTGTGGGCGGGCAGAAGCTGACGGGCGCTTTGGGCCAGGACTATCGGGAGTACCTGGTCAATCGGATTGGGGGCGGGAAGCGGGGAAGCGCGGATCTGTGCTCGTACTTCCTGTTGCGGAATCTCTCGTTGGCGCCGAGTAGCCGTACGGGGATCATCGCCACCAACACGATCGCCCAGGGGGATACGCGTGAGGTCGGGCTCGATCAGGCGACGGCGAAGGAATGGGCCGTTTATCGCGCGGTGAAGTCGCAGCCTTGGTCGGGGACGGCTGCGGTGATCGTGTCGCTGTTGTGGCTGGCGAGGAAACTCGGAAAGAGCGAAACGCCGGTTCTGGACGGCAATGAAGTGCGCGGGATCACGCCGGGGCTGGATCCCGCTTCTCGCGTATCGGGGACGCCGTACCGTTTGGTGGCCAATGAGGCACAGTCGTTTCAGGGGTCGAACGTACTGGGCAAGGGTTTCGTGCTGCTCCCTGAGCAGGCTCGAAAACTCATTGCCAAGGACCCAAGAAACACGGAGGTACTGTTTCCGTACCTCATCGGTAAGGACCTGAACCAGGAGCCTGGGGCCAAAGCAAGCCGGTGGGTTATCAACTTCCACGACTGGTCGCAAGAGAGGGCTGCCGAGTATACAGATGTCTTCGAGATCGTGGAGCGAGAGGTCAAACCTGTTCGGCTGCAAGTAACACACAGCAAGCATGCGCGAGAAAACTGGTGGCAGTACGAGCGAAGCCGCCCAGAGCTCTACTCAGCGATCGCAGACATGAAGCAGGTCATAGTGATCGCTCTGGTCAGTAGCACCGTAATGCCTCTTCGGGTGCCAGCGAACCAGGTACTGGCACACAAGCTCTGCGCCTTTACCACTGACAGCGCAGCCCAGCTGGCCATCCTGTCCAGTTCCTTCCATACGAGTTGGGCTTGGAAGTACTCGGCGACTATGAAAGCTGACCTGAACTACTCGCCCAGCGACGTCTACGAAACCTTCCCCCGCCCTAACGACACCTCACAGCTTATTGCTGCTGGGGAGGCACTGGAGGGGTCTCAACGAACAGTAATGTCTGCACGGAACATTGGTCTCACCCCTACATACAAGCTCGTCCACGCTGAGACCGAAACCGCTCCCGACATCGATGAAATCCGGCAAGCACATGTCGCGGTGGACCATGCAGTCGCCGACGCATACGGCTGGACCGATCTCGATCTCAAGCACGGGTTCCACACCACACCCCAGGGCGTTCGCTTCACCATCGCCCCGGACGTCCAGACCGAGATCCTGGATCGGCTCCTTGAGCTGAACCACGCCCGCTACAAGGAAGAAGTGGAGAAAGGCCTGCACACGCCCGAAGCTAAGCGGCGGCGCGCTGCCGCTCGCAAGGCCAAGGCGAAGGCTCAGGCCGCCGCGCGTAAGTCCAGCACCGCTTCGGAGGACTTCGACGACGGCGCGCTGTTCGCGCAGCCTGACGCGCTCTTCTGAGCCGTACGGCAATGCCCCGCGCCCGGTGACACCAGGTGCGGGGCGAGTCAGTCGATGGCTCAGATCTCGGACGCGTACGCCACGAAGTCCGCCCACGCCTCCGGCGCCAACGCGAGGCTGGGACCGACCTCCCGGTGCTTGGAGTCACGGACGTGAATGGTGCCGGGAGCGTGGGCGACCTCTACGCAGGAGTTGCCGTCGTTGCCGCCGCTGTAACTGCTCTTGAACCACGCCAACTCGGAGGTGTCCCCAGCAGTGGCCTTGCGGATCATGTTTCTCCCAGCATTTGCTCGATGAGGTTCAGCGACTCCCGGGGCGAGAGCGCCTGAGCCCGGATGGTGCCATACCGCAGTTCGAGGATGCGCAGGTGCTTGGGGTCGTGGACTGGCCGACCGTTGAACGCACCGTCCGAGCGGCCCACCGCCGTACCATCCGCGAACTTCAGCAGCTCAATACGCCCGTCCAGTCCGGAGTGGGTGTCACAGTTCATCGGCATCACTTGGAGTACGACGTTGTGCAACCGCCCCACCTCCAGCAACCGTTCGAGCTGCTGACGCCACACCATTCTGCCCCCAATGGGGCGCCGCAGCACGCCCTCTTCCAGGACGAAACTGAGCGCAGGTGCCGGGTCGCGTTCGAATACTGACTGCCGGGCCACACGAGCCGTGACCATGCGTTCCACGTCATCCGGCGAGTACGGCGGCTTCGCCGCCCCGATGACGGATCGTGCATGCTCCTGCGTCTGCAACAACCCAGCGATGATGTTGCACTCGTACAGCCCGATCTCAACCGCCTTGGCCTCCATCTGCGCCAGATCCCGCACCTTCTTCGGATACCGGACCTTGGCCACATCCTCCTTCATCGCGGCGAGCAGCCCACCCGCCCCCAGCACCTCGTCCGCCCTGTCCAGATACTCGGGCCGGGGAATCCTCTTCCCGCTCTCGATCTTGTAGACGAGGTCCTCGCCGTACCCCACCGCCTTGCCGAAGTCGCCGGCCCGCATCCCCACCGCCTCCCGCCGCAGCTTCAGCTGCCGCCCCACGGTGGCGACGACCGCCACGCCCCACTCGTCGTCCGGGTCCACCTCCCACCCCGGCTCGTCAGCCTCGGTCCTGAGCCGCCGAACCTCGCCGTCCACTGACATGCGCGCCCCTCCGTCGTACCGCCTTGCACCAGCCACGCCCTACCCGTACGCGACGGCCCGACAAGCCCGGACACCACCGGACAACGACCGGACAGTCACCGTACGCAACCACGGCGTCACTCCCCACGGTAGGCACATCCGGCCACGCTGAGTGACGTGAATCGGAAACTCCCCCAACCCGGCAGCCCCATCCGAAACTTCAGCGTCCTGCTGTCCCCCACCCCCCGAGGCGCACGCCTCGCCCGACTGCTCGCCACGGAACAACTGCGCACCTGGGAACTCCCCTTGGACCCGGCGCGGCTCATCGTGGCCGAACTGGCGAACAACGCCGCCACCCACGGACGCGTCCCTGGCCGCAACTTCCAGCTCCTGCTCTACGTGGTCGGCGAGACCCTCCGCATCGAGGTCACGGACACACGCGGTGACCGGCTACCCCACCCGCAGCGCGCCCACCCCATCGAAGAATCCGGCCGCGGCCTGACCCTCGTCGCCGCTCTCGCCGACCGCTGGGGAGTCACCCACGGCCTGCCGCCCCGCAAGACGGTCTGGGCCGAACTCACCCTCCCCACCCCGCAGTCACCGGAACGTGAAAGCCCACGCTCCGGTCCGACCTGCGCTCCCTATGCACTACCCACGGGGGAGAAAGAATCCTTCCAAGCCCCACCCCTCCCTCCCGCCGGGCAAACTCACCCCCGCGAGTGAATATGCCCAAGTGGGCTGGATTTGGGACCGGTTGCCTGCCCTACGCTCAGCGCCAGCAGTACGCACACCA
This sequence comes from Streptomyces sp. AF1A, assembly GCF_047340315.1. Classification (NCBI taxonomy): domain Bacteria; kingdom Bacillati; phylum Actinomycetota; class Actinomycetes; order Kitasatosporales; family Streptomycetaceae; genus Streptomyces; species Streptomyces sp. AF1A. The sequence continues at coordinate 101,688 of NZ_JBLEBI010000004.1, read as the reverse complement.
CCCCAGACATGCGACGGCCCTCGCCGGGACTGGCATCCCAGTGCGAGGGCCTGACCACCGAGGAAGATAGGCGCTTCCCGATGGACACCGAAAACCCTAGCGCGCCTGCGCGCGCCCAGTCCCGTATCCGGGGCAAGAACCACCCCGACGGGCAGCCAATCGCCGGCGTCACCCACGACCACGTCCGCCACACCGAGAACTTCACGGTGATCGGCAACGACCTGGTCCAGCACCGGGAGCTGTCCCTGCTCGCCATCGGACTGGCCTGCTACATCCAGTCCGTCCGACCGGGCACCGCCGTCGACATCAAGACCCTGGCCGCCCGCTTCCCCGAGGGCCCCACCCGCATCGCCGCCGCCCTGCGGGAGCTCGAAACCCACGGCTACCTGCGCCGCACCCGCGAGCGCACCCCCACCGGCCGGATCGTCACCCGCACGGTCTCCTGCAACAGGCCAGGCCACCGCGCCGCCCGGGAGACGGCCACCCGCAGGCCCACGCGGCGCACGTCCCCAGACGAACCCGCGCCCCGCAAGCGGCGCCTCCCCGCCGTCCCCCAGCCGTCGTACCCCGCCCCCGCCCTCCTCCAGACAGCCGTCGACGTCCTCGCCGGCCTCCGCCGCCACGACCCCCGCCTGCTCCTCTCCGCCACCGACGCCGAACACCTCGCCCCGGGCGTCGCCGCCTGGCTGGAGCGCGACCTCACCCCCACCGCCGTACGCCACGCCCTGACCGAGAACCTGCCGAACGAGCCCCTGATCCGCCCCGCCGCCCTCCTCGCCCACCGCCTGGCCGCCCAGCTCCCGCCCCCGCCACCGTTCCGGCCCCCGGCCCCACCGGCGCCAAAGCCCAGGCACCCGTTCCAGACCTGCGACGGCTGCGACCGCCCCTTCCGCGCCCCCGTCCCCGGCCGCTGCCGCGACTGCCGATCCGATCGATATGCCGGAGGCCGCCTAGCATGAAAGCGACGATCCTTGCCCCTGGGCACAGACGACGAGGAGCGAGCGCCATGACCATCGCACCGGACAACGCGCAGCGGGGCGCTTCCCTCCTGTACCGGGCCATGCGCGACTTCGTGGAGTCCACGGACGGCACCCTCCCCGGCAAGTTCGAGATCACCAAAGAAGGAATCGTCGTCGACATGATGTCGCCTGTGCGACCGCACGAGCTCACCGCGCTGCGCCTTCGGAAGCGCCTGGAGAAGGTCATGCCCGAGGAGATCGTGGCGCACGCGGGCGAACCTGACGTCGAGATGGCGCCTGAAGGCATCATGCGCCGTCCCGACATCATGGTGATCGCCGAGGCTGACATGGAGGGGCAGGGGTCCTTCGATCCTCGTACGCTCCTCGCCGCCGTCGAGATCGTCTCCCGTTCCAACCCGGACAACGACTGGGTCACCAAGCTGCGTGACTACCCCCTGATCGGCGTCCCCGTCTACGCGATCTTCGACCCCCGAACGGGCGAGGGCGCCGTCTTCACCGACATCCACCCCACTCCTGACGGCCCCCGCTACGCCACCCGCAAGGACTTCGTCTACGGCGAGGACGTCACCATCGCCGACTGGACCATCTCCACCGAGGGCCTGCCTCGATACGAAGAAGAAGCGACGAGCAGTGGTGAGCCCCGCCCACGACGTACAGCACCTCCTGATGAAGGCCCGGCCCGATACCCTGGCTGAGGTACTCCTGGAGGACACCATGAGCACACTGCCCGACCACGGACGCGAGCTGATCCCCCGCCCCGAGCACACGCCCGAGGCCCTGCGTGCAGCCCTTACCGTCGTTGCACCGGGCCGCCTGGACGAGATGCAGGCCATGAAGGACGAGGCTTTTGCCAAGGCAGTCGAGTGGCAATCACTCAGCCCGGTACAGAGCTGGGTCCTGATCTGGGCCAAGGAGATCGAAATCGCCCGCCGCCCGGACCTCTCCACCCGCTACGCGCGGGCCCAGAGCAATCTGGAACACGAAGATCCGGACATCGCGCGGGAAGCCCTCCGCGAGCTGAGCGCGGTCCTCGACGAGGCCCTGAAAGCAGTGCGCGAGTGAGCTGGAAGTGGGAGTACGCCTTCGGCGCCGAAGAAGCCGCCCGTACTGTCCCCGCAGACTTCCTCACCGCCGTGGAACGCAAGGCCGACGAACTGGTCAGAGCGGCCGAAGCCCTCCACATGCATGGGCGTGCCCATGAAGGGATCGACCCGAAGGGCGGCGACATCATCGTCCCCGGCGGCTGGTTCGGTTACCAGGTCGTCGTACGCAGCGAGCGTGTCTACGTCGTGCAGATCACCTACCTCGGGTTCTGAGTCCGGCCGCCTCGGCGACTGCTGCCCAGGCCCCTACTCCGGCCGGACCACGAACTCCCGAACCCCTCGCATCCGCACGCCCGTGCCCCGCGGCTCCACGTCACCGCTGACCGTGACCTCCCACCCGTTCCGCCCTGCCTCGGTGGCCCTGTCGACGTCTTCCGCCCGCAACACCACCCGGACACTCCGATGCCGTGGCGAGTCCTCGTGGAGGAAGGAACCGTAGACCGTCGCCTCACGAGGGTTCACATCCCAGTGCAGCTTGGTCACCACCCCGTGCAGAACCGCGCCCTCCTCACGTCCCAGCCGCTCGCGCAGGTCCTGCGCCACGGCCTCCAGCGCCACTACGTGACGTCGGGTGATCGAAACCGGCGGTGAGGGCTGCTCCACCGGCCGTTCCGACGACCACGCGAAGGAGAGCGAGAAGTCGCGGCGCTCCTCGCCCGCGATCTTCACCAGGGCCTCGCAGAGGTTCGCCGACAGGCCGGCACCCGCCATGTGCTCCACGCGTGGCACGGAGTCCCCGGCCAGGGTCAGCTCGGCGGCCTTGTGCGCGCAGGTGACGCCCGCGTACAGCATCCGGGAGACCGTGCGGGCGAACGGCTCGGACCGCTGCGCGGCCAGCGCCCTCTGCCGGGTCAGCTCGGTCTCGTCGAAGAGCGACCCCTGGCCCCTGCGGTTGTGCCCACCATAGGGGCCCTCCGGCAAAGGGACATGAGCGGCGACGACGTAACTGCCGACGCGGGTCTGGTCCAGCCGTACCGCTGCCACGTGGTCCTTCACCGACTGCGGCTTCTGCGCGGGCTGCACGGCCCGGGGGCCGAGTGCCGAGGACGCCGCCGCCGTGTGCAGATCTTTCAAGCCGGTCAGCGCCGACACCAGGTCGAGGAGGGGCGCCGTACCCGACGGGCCGGGCGGGACCAGCCGGAGGAACTGCCAGTCCACCGGCGGCAGTCGCATCTCCCGCAGGATGTCGCCGGCGGGCCTGGCCTCCACCACCGCCAGCGTCTCCAGGATGTCGGCGACCCGGCCGGCGTAGTCGCGCCGCCGCCGCACCGGCACCAGCAGCTCGTACGGCGGGCCCGGCTCGTCGCGCGGCCTCCACTCCCACAGCTCGGCGCCCGACAGGTCCCGCTCCGCGCTCCAGCCCTTGCCGCTCAGATAGCGCCGCACGACCTCGGGCGCGAGGGCCGCGGCCTGCTCGAACTCCGCGTCGGTGATCACCGTCATGACACCCCCACCAGCTCCCGGTAGTCCTCGGCGAACAGGTCGTGCAAGGAGTCGGCGGTGAGCAGATTGGCACGCGGGACGTACACCGTGCGCGTACCCGAACCGGACTTGTTGTCGTCGAGGGCGATGGGCTTCTGGTCGTGCAGGCACAGCCAGTACGCGGCGTGGCTCAGGCGTAACCGCTCTTCGGTGGCGTGCGACCAGGCATGGGGGTCCGCCGGAGCCAGCACGAGGAACAGGAACCGGGGCATCTCGTAGTCGTTGCCGGCCAGCTGGTTGTAGTTCTTCACCTTGAGCGGGTAGCGGATGTGATCGTCGTGGATGTCCGGGGACGACGTGCACTTGACCTGTGCCTCGATGGCCGGATATCTACGCGTCCCCCGGCGTCCCGCGTACCCCAACTGCCAGTCGACTCCCACCCGGTCGCGCTCCTTGCGGGTCACGTCGAGGTTGGCCGCCGTGGCCAGCATGCGGATGAACTCCTCGCCGAAGGCGCCGCGATGACCGTTGTCACCGAAACCCTGCGATCCCTGCACCCAGGCGGGCGGGGACGCGGGACCGCTCGGCCCAGTGGATTTCGGGGCGAACAGGCGCTTCAGCAGGTCGTTCGGCTGCTGGTGCGGGATGCCACCGGTCGTGCTGTCCGTCATCTGCCGCCGTTCACCCCCAAACACCGCACGCCGGCGCGCGCGTGGTTCTCATGCGCCTGTGTACCCGTCGCGGGACGCACGGTAACGAAGGTCACAGCTTCGGCCAACATCCTTGATCGAAATCAGGCCGCAGCGGACCCACGAGACGGCCCGGGAACGACCGGGTGTCGGCCCACCGACCGGCTCCGATACGGGAAGTCCGTTCACGATGTCAGTGCCCGCGCCTACTCTGAGCCCGTGACCCAGCAGCCTCTCACCGGTCCCGATCCCGAGCCGACCGCCGCCCCCGCCGCACCAGTGCTGTCCGCGCCCACACAACGGCAGCTGCGCGACAAGCTCGCCGAGCTGGTCGTGCGCGACCTCCTGGGCCCCACCGGGGACGAGCAGGAGGAGCTGTCGGAGGGCAACCCCCTGGATCACTACATCATCGGGCGGCTGGCACCCGGCGGTGTCCGCGAGGAGGGCGGCCCCGACCTGATGACCGTCGGCAAGGTCGTCGAGCCCGAGACGCTCGAGGAGCCGGGCATGGCCCCCGAGCAGGAGCCCGAGGCCGGCGACCCCGACCCGTCCGCGCCCTCCATGCCGAGCCTCCACCCGTCGACGCTGGGACTGACCCTGCGGGTGGCGCGCGACACCCAGGAACTGAAGGTCGACTGCTCCTGGGCGCGCTACGAGCGCGGCGAATCGGAGATCGAGGGGAACCACCGGCGGGTGTGGCGCCGGGTGCCCTGTTCGGGCACCGTCACGGTGAAGCTGGCGGAGGGCAGACTCGCCGCCCAGCCGGTGCACCCCCGGGACTTCCCCCACATCGTGGTGCGCGGCCGGGCGCGGCTGCACGAGGGTTCCTGGCTGGTCTCGCTGTTCCTGGTCAACGGGCAGGAGAACAAGTCGGGTTGTACCCATTGGATGTTCCAGGCCTCGATGACCGTGACGGGCGCTCCCGGCACCGCACCGTTCCTGCCGCGCCGGGCCGTCGAACTGCCCGGCGACGACCACGACGAGCGGCGCTCGCTCGCCATGACCTACCGCTTCCACCCCGAGTTCGCCGTCGGCCACGGCACCGGCGTGCACGCCGAGACCGACCCGGCGGATCCCCGGCGCGCCGTGCGCCTGTCCACAACGGCCACCCCGTCGTACGAGATCCCGAACACCGACGTCCCCGACCCCCGCCGTGACCCGCGCGACGCGGACCTGCCCGAACTCAGTGACCTCGTGCTGGACATGCGCGAGCTGAGCCGGCTGGAGGCGGCACCCCTGCGGGCCGCGCTGCAGCCCCTCGTCGACGGCTACCGGTCCTGGATCGAGCGGCAGCGGCGGTCCGTCGACGACCCTGCCGCCGGCCTGGACGCCTACCGGGCCGAGGCCCTGGAGAATCTTCGGCTCGCCGGTGTGGCGGCCGACCGCATCCAGGCCGGGATCGACGTGCTGCGGGACGACCCCGACGCCCTCGACTCCTTCCGGTTCGCCAACCGCGCCATGTGGCACCAGCGTGTGCACACCATCGCGGCGGGGGACCGGCGCCGTACGCCCACGCTGTCGCTGGACGAAGCGGTCCGGGCCGCGGATCTGCCGGAGAACCGCAGCTGGCGTCCCTTCCAGCTGGCGTTCCTGCTGCTCAACCTCCCGTCGCTCGCGGACCCCGCCCACCCCGAGCGGGCCGACGACCGCGGGGCGCTGGCCGACCTGCTGTGGTTCCCCACCGGTGGCGGCAAGACCGAGGCCTACCTCGGTCTGACCGCGTTCACCCTCGCCATCCGCAGGCGCAAGCCGCACCTCGGCGGGCTCGACGCCGAGCACGGCGTGGCCGTGATCATGCGGTACACGCTGCGTCTGCTCACCATCCAGCAGTTCCAGCGCGCCGCCGCACTGATCTGCGCCTGCGAGGTGATCCGCCGCGAGGAGCCCGCCCGCTGGGGCGACAACCCGTTCCGCATCGGTCTGTGGGTCGGTGGCCGCGTCACCCCCAACACCACCGAACAGGCCGCCGACTGGGTCAAGGAACGCAAGAAGGACAAGGGGTTCAGCGGCTTCGGACGCACGGGCTCACCGCACCAGCTCACCAGCTGCCCCTGGTGCGGGGCGAAGATGGAGGCGGGCCGCGACATCGCCGTGGAGCCCACCCTGCGCCGCACCTTCATCACCTGCCCCGACGCCTACGAATGCCCCTTCGGGGCCGCCGCTTTCGGGCTGCCGGCCGAGCAGCAGGGACTGCCGATCCTCGTCGTCGACGAGGAGATCTACCGCCTCCCGCCGAGCCTCGTCATCGCCACGGTCGACAAGTTCGCCCAACTGCCCTGGCGGGGCGAGACGCAGGCCCTGTTCGGTCAGGTCTCCCGCCGGTGCACGCGCCACGGGTACGTCACACCGTCAGCCGTCGACAACGACTGGGAGTCGTCCAGCCATCCGCCAAGCAACGGCCACGAGGCCGCTTCCACCGTGGACGCCCCGCGCGTGCGCCCGCCGGACCTGATCGTCCAGGACGAGCTGCATCTCATCTCCGGTCCTCTCGGCTCCCTCACCGGGCTCTACGAGACAGCCGTGGACCTGCTGTCCACCTGGGAGCCCGAACCGGGCCGCAGCGTGCGGCCGAAGGTCATCGCCTCCACGGCCACCGTGCGGCGCGCCGATCGGCAGATCCACGATCTCTTCGCCCGCCGCACGGCCGTCTTCCCGCCGTCCGGACTCGACGCCGACGACACGTTCTTCGCCCGGCGCCGCGACACCGCCGAGACCCCCGGCCGCCGCTACGTGGGCATCTGCGCCCAGGGCGTGCGTACCAAGTCCGTGGCGATCAGGGTGTTCGTCGCCCAGCTCGCCGCCGCCCAGTACCTGTACGACACCTACGGTCCGAGCGACCTGACCGACCCGTACATGACCCTCGTCGGCTACTTCAACAGTCTGCGGGATCTCGGCGGCATGCGGCGGCTCGTCGAGGACGACGTGTCGGCGAGGCTGCTGCGCGCCGACCGCCGGGGACTCGCCGCCCGCCGTATCGGAGAACCCGCCGAGCTGACCAGCCGCATGGCCTCCGAGGCCATCCCCGACATCCTGGCGAAACTCGACCTTGCGTTCGGCCGCCGGCCCAAGGGATCCCCCCGGCCCATCGACGTCCTGCTCGCCACCAACATGATCGCCGTCGGTGTCGACGTCGCCCGGCTCGGCGTCATGGTCGTCAACAACCAGCCCAAGTCGACCGCCGAGTACATCCAGGCCACCAGCCGCGTCGGCCGCCGCGCACCCGGTCTCGTCTTCACCGTCCTCAACTGGGCCCGGCCGCGCGACCTCTCGCACTACGAGACGTTCGAGTCCTTCCACGCCAGCATCTACCAGCACGTCGAGGCCCTGTCCGTCACTCCGTTCGCCGACCGTGCCGTGGACCGGGGTCTGACCGGTGTCCTCGCCTCCCTCGTCCGCAACCTCAAGCCCGACTACAACCCCAACCGGGGCGCACAGTGGGTGGACCGCCGCGGCGAGGTCGTCAGCCATGCCGTGCGCTCCCTGGAACTGCGCGCCCGGGACGTCCTGGCCGACCAGCACGTCGTCAACGAGGTGCGGACCCGGCTCGACGCCCGCCTCGACTACTGGGAGCAGAAACGCCGCGCACCCGGCGCCGTCCTCGGATACCGCGCGGCCAAACGGCAGGGCGATGTCGCCCCGCTGCTGCTGGAGCCGGACAGCGGGCCGTGGCGGCTCATGACCTGCCCCACCTCACTGCGCGAGGTGGAACCACCGATCCGGCTGATCTTCACAGGCGTGACAGGACCGGAAGCCGACGAGGAACCGCCCTACGCACCGCGTGTGCAGGACGACGACCACGCCGGCCCGGCCGACGGTGACGACGACCCCTGGGAGAGGACATGAGCAGCCCCACCACCCAAGCACTGCGCGTGGGCGAACTGCGGCCCAGCCAGCTCCTGCACACCTACGGCATCGGCGCCGTCACCGACCTGCCCAACCTCTCGACCATGGTGATGGGCCTCGACGACTGGGACCCGGCCCGTGCCCGTGCGCTGACCGAGGACCGCCTCCTGGCCGCCGTACGCCGCCGCCTCGGCGGCTCGGTGACCGCGCTGCGCACCCCGCCCCACCTGCCGGAGAATCCCGCCGACCCCTACGGCGACTGGACCAGGACCGGCGTGCCGGTCGCCCTGTTCCCCCGGTGGCTGCGCTGCTCCCGCGAGCGGTGCAACCAGCTGGCGCCCGCTTCCAGTGGCCTGTTCCAGCTGCGGCCCAACCTGTACCGGCCGGAGAAGACCAAGTACGTCCACACCAACTGCGGTGGTCCGGGCAAGGGCCAGCCGACGGCCCTGCCCGCCCGGTTCCTGGTCGCCTGCAAGGACGGGCACATGGACGACTTCCCCTGGGTCTACTTCGTCCACAAGGGCGGCGACACCTGTGACAACCCCACTCTGAGCCTGACCGAGTCGGGCACCACCGGCGAAGCCGCCAATGTCTTCGTGCGCTGCACCTGCGGCGCGGTCCGCTCCATGGCGGACGCCATCGGTCAGGCCGGGGAGAGCAACCTGCCGGCCTGCCGCGGCCACCACCCGCACCTCGGCACCTTCGCACCAGGCGGTTGCCGCGAGTTCGCACGCACGATGGTGCTGGGCGCCACCAACAGCTGGTTCGCCTCCCAATTGAAAGTGTTCAGCATTCCGCGCGCCGAAGAGCCGCTCACCCAGGCGGTCAAGGAGCACTGGAGTCTGCTTTCCCCGCTCGCTGCTGTCCCTGCGGAGGCCGCGAAGATGCTGCTGCCCACGCAGGCGTGCTGGCCCGAGCTGGAGCAGTACGGGGCGGACGCGGTGTGGAAGGCCATCACCAAGGAAGCACAGGCGGCCACGGGGGCACCTGAAGAAGAGGACGAGGAATTCGACCTCATCACGCCCGAGTGGCGGGCCTTCACTCACCCCGGCGACCATGCGTTGCCGGACTTCACCACGGTGCGGGAACGGCTGGTGCCCGACGGGACGGCCGAGTGGCTGGACAGCGTGGTCCTGGTCCACCGGCTGCGCGAAGTGTCGGCCCTCACCGGTTTCACCCGGATCGAGGCCCCCGAATGGCTGCCGGACGAGGAGCTGCGCACCCGCCCCGGAGCGCCCCTGAGCCGCAACGACCCGACCTGGGTTCCCTGTGCCGAGCTGAGGGGTGAGGGCGTGTTCCTCGCTCTCAAGGAGCAGCAGCTGGCCGAGTGGGAGCGCCGGGAAGCAGTACTCACCCGGGAGGGGATCCTCAAGGACGCACACCGGGACTGGTGCCTGGCCCGCGGTGTGGAACCGCGCTGGCCCGGGATCAGGTACGTACTCCTGCACACCCTGGCCCATGTGCTGATTCGTCAGTTCGCGCTCGAGTGCGGCTACGGCGCGTCAGGCATAGCGGAGCGCATCTACGCTCGCTCCGGCTCCGACCCCATGTCCGGCATCCTGCTCTACACCGCGGCCCCCGACAGCGAGGGCACCCTGGGCGGGCTGGTCTCGCTCGGACGCCGTGACCGCCTCGGTCCGGCCATCGCCCAGGCCCTCGAAGAGGCAAGGCTGTGCAGCTCGGACCCGATGTGCGCGGAACATGATCCACGCATCCACGCCCGGTTGCACGGGGCGGCCTGTCATGCCTGCCTGTTCGCGGCGGAGACGTCCTGTGAGCGGGGAAACCACTACCTGGACCGCGCGCTGCTGGTGGAGACACTGGCGGACGACAAGTGCGCGTTCCGGTCGTGAACCCGACGAGTGGGACCCCGGACCGGGAGAGAGCGAGCAGGCCCTCCCATCCGGCGGGTGTACCGACGGCCCGGAGCGGCACACCGCCGCACCGCCTCCCGGGGCTTCTCGCCGCTCTGTGCGAGCGATTGCCGGACGAACGCCTTGCCGCTTTCAGGCAGATCCTCGAGACGGCGGCCGGCCCGGATGACATCCTGGTCAGCCGCTTCATTGCGGGCCAGACCGCCGTCGGTCTGGCGCAGCAACTCTTGGAGATCATCCGAGCCTGGCGCACTGAGGCGCCGGGCATGACCGGGGCCGGACTGGCTCTGGCGCTTGCCACGGCCCGGGCGTCCCCACGGCCCAGACCACCGCAGGTCGTCGTCAGCGGGCCCATGAGTGCATCGGTCCCGGCGCGGCTGACCAGCGGTGTCGCCGTGGAGGTGATCCGCTCGGCGACCACGTCACTGCTCATCGCCAGCTTCGCTGCCCACGGCGCTCGCGACGTGGTGCGAGAGGTCGCGCGAGCCGTCGATCGAGGTGTGCAGGTCGATCTCCTGCTCGAAGAGTCCACGCAGGCAACTGCGGCCTTTGCCGCTCTACCCAGGGGCGTGCGCATCTGGCATCGGGCAGAGGCGGTGGGGGTGCTGCACGCGAAACTGATCGTCGCCGACCGACACACGGCCCTGCTGGGCAGCGCCAACCTGACCGACCGCGCCTTGTCCGACAACATCGAACTCGGTGTTGTACTCCGTGATCCTCACGTTGTGGAACCTCTGATCGAGCATTTCCATTGGCTGCTGACACCTGAGAACAACGTCATGCGCCGGGCATGAGCCGACGCGGCGCCTCGAACGATCCATGCCCGGGGGCGGACGCCATGACCGACCCTCTCCGGAACCCGGTGCCTGGTCAGACGGCGTACCCAAGGATCAACGCCCCCACCACCGGCGCGGCGTGGACGACCGGGAACAGGAGGAGCGAATACCAGCGGGCCCGGGCCACGGTGACGGCCGCCCCAGCGAAGTACAGCACCAGGCCGGTCCCGGCGAGCAGCCCGATCACCCGACCGGCGCTGCGTCGCGTGTGTGCCGGGGGGGGTCTGGCAGAGTACGGAAGTCGTGAACCTTCCCGAACCGCACCGGCGGCTTCTGGCCGACGTCGTCACCGTGGGTGGCCCGTACGGGCTGGTGCTCGCCGGCGGGTACGCGCTGCAGGCGCACGGTCTGGTGGCGCGGCCGCATGCGAATCTCGACTTCGCCACGGAGAGCGCCGAGCCCATGGACCGCATCGCCGCGGCGGTCGGTACGGCCCTGGAGGCGCGGGGCCGTCAGGTCCGGACGGGGACGGGCACCGCGCGCACGGCACAGCTGACGGTCACGGACCCCGCGAGCGGTGACAGCTGCGCGCTCGCCCTGCACAAAGAGGCGTTCTGGCAGCCGCCGGCCCTCACCGAGTACGGACCGGCGCTCTCCCTGGAGGACGCCGTGGGCACGAAGATCCGGGCGCTGTACGACCGGGGCGGCGCCGTGGACCTGATCGACGCGCGGGCCGCCGCGGCCCGGTTCTCGCTGCCCGACCTGGAGGAACTGGGGCGCCGCCACGCGCACGACCCGTTCGACCTGCCCACGCTCCAGTCCCGGCTGACCGGCACGGACTTCTACTCCGACCTGGATTTCCTCCGGTACGGCCTGACCGCGGAACAGGTCGGCGACCTGCGCGCCTGGGCCCAGCACTGGTCGGACGACATCGCCGAGCGCCTGCTGGAGGAGGGCGCGTCCCCCGACACGGAGCCCGATCCGGATGCCGGGGACTGAGGGGTACCCGGCACACCAAGAGTAGGGAAAGTACTGGTAAAGTCCGCTCACTTGGCGAGGGCGGAGGCCCTCGCGGGGAGGGAACCTGACGTGGGCAGACACGCCCTGGGACGGCGCGGGCTCGTCGCGGCCGTCTCCTCTTTCACGGTCGCCGCGGTGGCCGCGTCCATCGCCGTACTGCCGGGGACCGGCGGCTCGGCCGAGGCCGCACCGGTGGCGGGCACCACCGAGATCACGCTGACCGATCCCAGCTCCACGCGCCCGCGCACGGACCGGCCGCTCGCCGCCGGGCCGAGCGGCTTCCTGCACCGGCAGAGCGGTGTGCCGGGGCTGCTGTGGACGGACTACGCCGACGGCACCACGACGGTCGTGGGCACCGCGGACGGCGCCTACACCCCGGCGTACCCGTGCGCCGACCTGGGGTCGTCGCAGTGCTGGGCCGGCTGGTACGGCGCCGACGGCGACCTGGTCGCGCTGCCGTCGACCGGCTCGGAGGGCACCGTCACGCTGTGGGATCCGGCGACGCGCCAGGCGTCGTCCGTCCCGTCGGACCAGCCGTACCGGGGGCTCGCCGGGACGACCGTGGTGACCGAGCGGACGCTGCGCGACCGGGTGGACGGCGTCTGGCGCTCCCGCGCCATCTCGCCGGACTGGCTGCGGGTCGCGGCCGGCGCGACGGCCGCCGCGGACAGCCGGGGCGCGCTGATCCAGGTCGGCTGGACCGACCTGTACTACCTCGACATCGACACCGCCGTGGCGACCAAGGCCTTCGCGGGCGTGGGCGCCCGCCCGGTCGCTGTCCTCGGCGACGGCCAGTTCGGCTGGTACGACTCCGGCTCCGGTGATCTGCACCTCAAGGAGCGCACGGACCCGGGCGGCGCCGAGCAGGTGATCGACCTGCCGGCGCCCGGCGCGCAACTGGACGGCGCCCCGGCCCTCGTCGGCGACTGGCTGCTGCTGCCGTTGCACACGGGCACCGGCACCAGCGCGCTGACCGCCGTGTCCCTGAAGGACGGCTCGTCCCGGACCCTGCTGGCCACGGCCGGGGCCTACGCGGTCCCCGCGTCCGGCGGCGGCGCCCTGGTCAGCGGCGGCAGCGGCGCCGACGACTGGTGGGTGCAGCGGGTGACGCAGGGCGCGGACGGCTCCCTCGCCCTGGAGAAGAAGATCCAGGTCCCGGCGCCGGAGAACGCCAAGACCGGCATCGCGCTCAGCCGGGGCAGCCTGCGCATCGCCGAGGACGACCCGAACGGCGCCTCGGACACCACCACGGTGCGCGCCGTGTCCGTGATCGGCGGCAGCCTGACCGCGTCCGAGCCCGTGGCCGGTGACTCCGTCAGCCCCGTGTGCCCCTATCCGGGCGCCGGCTGCTCGCTGCTGTGGGGGAACGCCGGAAACGGTCCCGCGGATGTCCGCCTGGACACCTACTACGACGGTGACGAGGGCGGCAGCGGGCTGGAGAACGCGGACCGGCTGGTCTCGGGCCGGGACGGGGCCTCCGACCGCTACCTGGAGTTCCACACGGCGGGCGGCTCGATCGTCGACGTCTCGGACGACTACGCGGTGTACAACTCGGGGGGCTCCTCCCCGATGCAGTACGTCGGCGAGTTCGGGCAGGGCGAGAAGCTGAGGCGGTCGGTGCGGGCCGCCGCCCTGAACGGCTCGACCCTGTGGAGCGCCACCACCACCGCCGGCAAGCTCACCTCGTACAGCCTGGAGAGGGACCGCACCCTGGCCACCGTCACCGTGCCGGGTCTGGCCTGTGTGCCGGACGAGCTGCAGGCGGCGGGCCGCTGGGTGTACTGGGCGTGCGGCGACGGCTCGGCCGGCGTGTACGACGGCACGGCCGGCACCTCCCGCGCCGTGACCGGCGGCGATGTGCTGCTCGGCGACGGCTTCACCGTCCGCCACGACCACACGGCCGGCACCCTGCTGCTCACCGAGGCGGCCACCGGCGCCACCCGGGTGATCGCCTCCGCCGTCGCCGGCACCGGCCTCCCCGTGGACCGCCGCTTCAAGTGGACCGTGGACGAGTACACGGGCCTGGTCGCCTGGACCGACCGCTACGAGCGGATCCACGTCGCCCGTGCGGGCATCACCCCGTCCGCCGTGACCGCGTTCCGGGGCGAGGCCACGAGTCTGGTGGCCCCGGGGACGCGCTTCCGGGGCTCGTGGCTGCTGTCCCGCCCGGTGGCGTCCTGGTCGGTGACGTTCGCCTCGGTGCAGAGCGGCGCGACCGGCAGGGCGACCCGGACGATCACCGGGGGCGCGGCCACGGCGCGGGTGGCGACGGACTGGTACGGCACCACGGTCACCGACGCCCCCTTCCCCAACGGCGAGTTCACCTGGACCCTCAAGGCCACCGGCGCCGGCACCGCCACCGCGGTCACCGTGGCGACCGGCAAGGGCTTCCTGACCCGGGGCGCCGCCGTGCGGCACGACCTCGGCGGCCCGGACGGCCCCGACGGCCGGGGCGACCTGCTCACCCTGAACTCCTCCGGCGGCCTGACCTACCAGTACGGCACCGGCAGCGGCACCTTCAGCGGCAAGACCACCGGCAGCGGCTGGGCCACCAGCGTCAGGGCCGTGCCCTTCGGCGACGTGAACGGCGATCGCTGCAACGACCTGCTGGTGCGGCTGAGCAGCGGCGCCCTGCGCCTGTACAAGCCGGGCTGCGGCAGGGCGGTCACGCCGAAGACGTCGTACACCACCCTGGCGAGCAGCGGCTGGACCCAGTACGACATCCTCACCTCGCCCGGCGACCTCACCGGCGACGGCCGCGCGGACCTGATCACCCGCAAGGCCTCGACCGGCGCCGTCTACCTGTACAAGGGCACGAGCAGCGGCACGCTGTCGGGACGCGTGAAGCTGTACGACAACTGGAAGGGGTACAAGAAGATCGTGGGCGTCGGCGACCTGAACGGCGACGGCATCGGCGATCTGCTGGCCCAGGACAAGGCCAACACGCTGTACCGCTACACCGGCAAGGGCAACGGCACGTTCGCGGCCCGCGCGAAGGTGTTCAGCGACTGGGGCGCGTCCTACAACGTCGTCGTGGGCGTCGGCGACCTCACCGGTGACGGCAGGGCCGACCTCGTCTCCCGCGACTCCAGCGGCGCCGTGTACCGCAACAACGGCGACGGCAAGGGCTCCTTCGGATCCCGTACGAAGATCGCGACGGGCTGGGCCGGATACAAGTCCCTGTCCTGACGCAGCGGACTGACGCAGCGGACTGACGCAGCGGACTGACGCGGCGGACTGACGCGGCGGAAACGGAAGAAGGGCTCGGGACGTGGTCCCGAGCCCTTCTTCCGTCTGCCGGGGCCTACTTCGGCTGCGGCTTGCGGATGTTCAGGTGCAGCTCGCGCAGGCGCGTCTCGTCCAGCTCGGTCGGGGCGCCCATCATCAGGTCCTGGGCGTTGCCGTTGAGCGGGAAGGCGATCGTCTCGCGGATGTTGGGCTCGTCCGCGAGGAGCATGACGATGCGGTCCACGCCGGGGGCGATGCCGCCGTGCGGCGGGGCGCCGAAGCGGAACGCGCGGAGCATGCCCGCGAACTTCTCCTCGACGGTCTCCCGGTCGTAGCCCGCGATCTCGAAGGCCTTGAGCATGATCTCCGGCTCGTGGTTGCGGATCGCGCCCGAGGACAGCTCGACGCCGTTGCAGACGATGTCGTACTGCCAGCCGAGGATGTCCAGCGGGTCCTGGGTCTGAAGGGCCTCCAGGCCGCCCTGCGGCATCGAGAAGGGGTTGTGGGAGAAGTCGATCCCGCCGGTCTCCTCGTCCTTCTCGTACATCGGGAAGTCGACGATCCAGCAGAAGCGGAAGACGTTCTCCTCGAAGTGCCCGGCCCGGCGGGCGGCCTCGACGCGGACCGCGCCCATGATCTTGGAGACCTCGTCGAACTCGCCCGCGCCGAAGAACACGGCGTGGCCGGGAGCGAGGGAGAGGCGCTTGGTCAGCTCGGCGACGTCGTCCTCGGTGAGGAACTTGGCGATCGGGCCGGACAGCGTGCCGTCCTCGGCGACGCGGACCCAGGCCAGGCCCTTGGCTCCGAGCGAGACCGCGAAGTCGCCGAGCTGGTCGAAGAACTTGCGCGGCTGGTCCTGGACCGCCGGCACCGGCAGGGCACGCACGTGCTTGCCGGCGAACGCCTTGAACTGCGAGCCCTCGAAGACGTCGGTGATGTCCACCAGCTCCAGCTTGGCGCGCAGGTCCGGCTTGTCGGAGCCGTACTTGAGCATCGCCTCGCGGAACGGGATGCGCGGGAAGGGGGAGGTGACGTGGCGGCCGTCGCCGAACTCCTCGAACAGCTCGGTCATCAGCTTCTCGACCGGCTGGAAGACGTCCTCCTGCTCGACGAAGGACATCTCGATGTCGAGCTGGTAGAACTCACCCGGCGAGCGGTCGGCGCGGGCGTCCTCGTCGCGGAAGCAGGGCGCGATCTGGAAGTAGCGGTCGAAGCCGGAGATCATCAGCAGCTGCTTGAACTGCTGCGGCGCCTGCGGCAGCGCGTAGAACTTGCCCGGGTGCACACGGGAGGGGACCACGTAGTCGCGGGCGCCCTCGGGGGAGGTGGCGGACAGGATCGGCGTCGCCATCTCGTTGAAGCCCATCGCCGCCATCTTCTGGCGCATGGCCGAGATCACGGCCGTCCGCAGCATGATGTTGCGGTGCATGCGCTCGCGGCGCAGGTCCAGGAAGCGGTACTCCAGGCGCCGCTCCTCGTTGACCCCGTCCTCGGTGTTGATGGTGAAGGGGAGCGGGGCGGCGGCGCCGAGCACCTCCACCTCGCCGACCTCGATCTCGATCTCACCGGTGGGCAGGTCCGGGTTCACGTTCTCGGTTCCACGTGAAACAACGCGGCCGTCGACGCGGACCACCGTCTCCTTCGACAGCTTGTCCAGCGCCTCGTACGCGGCCGTGCCGGGGCGGGCGACCAGCTGCGTGATGCCGTAGTGGTCGCGCAGATCGATGAAGAGGATGCCGCCCAGGTCGCGCCGATTGTGCAGCCAGCCGCTCAGCCGGACGTCGGTGCCGACGTCAGAGGCGCGGAGCTGGCCGCAGGTGTGGGACCTGTACCGATGCATCGTCGTTCATCGTCCTTCGTGTGTGAGGTCTGCGGGGCGTGCTCTCCCCGGCCAGAACGGGCACGGGGCCCGGACCCATCAAGGGTACCGGGCACCCCAAGATCGGCTCCCCACCATTACCGCTCCGCCACCAACGGTGGCAGGCATCGGTCAGATATTCATAAAGTGGGGCAATGCGCACCACCGAGTCCCTGCCGGCCGTGGGGGACGTGCTCGCCGCCCTCGCGACCGGGATGTGGCACTGGGACACGGCCTCCGGGCTGGTCACCGTGGACGCGGAGGCGGCGCGGCTGCTCGGGCTGCCCGCGGAGCCCACCACGCTCACCGAGGCCCAGACCCGCGCCCGGCTGCACCCGGTCGACTGGAACGAGATCACCGGGGTGGTGCGGCTCGCGGTCGCCGAGAGCACGCTCGCCGAGGTGCGCATCCGGATCATGGACGATCAGGGCAGCATCCTGCGCGTCGTGCGCAGCCGCTCGAAGCCGTCGTACGACCCGGAGCGGCACGCGTACGAGCTGATCGGCACCCTGCAGGAGGTCACCGAGCCGGCCCCGGACGCGGCGGCCGGGCTCAGCACGGTCACCGGGGACTGGCGGCGCTCGCGCGAGGCGTTCCTGCTGGACGCGGGCCGGGCGCTGGCGGAGGCGCGCTCCACCGCGGAGGTGCTGCGGGTGGTGGGCGGCCTGTCGATGCCGGGGTTCTCCCCGGACGGCCTGGTGGTGTACGGGGTGGAGGGCGACCGGCTGACGCTCACCGGCCAGCACGGGCACCAGCCCGGCGCCATGAACCCCTTCTCCCACATGCCGCTCGGCACCGACTACCCGGCGGCCGAGGTCGTCCGCACGGGCCGCGCGGTGTATCTGTCCTCCCCCGAGGAGTACAAGGAGCGCTACCCGGTGACCTGGCCGCTCGCCCAGCCCTTCGGCCGCCGCTCCTGGGCGTTCATGCCGCTGACGGTGGGCGGGCGGACGATGGGCGCGTGGATGGCGGCCTTCGCCCATCCGGTGGTGTTCACCCCGGACGAGCGCGCGGTGCTCACGACGGTCGCCCGGATGCTCGCCCAGGCGCTGTCCCGGGCCGGCGCCGCCGAGTCCCAGCGGAAGCTGACCGAGGGTCTGCAGCGCTGCATGCTGCCCTCGCTCGGCCCCGAGATCCCGGGGATGCGGATCGCCGCCCGGTACATCCCGACCGGCGGCGGACTGCAGGTCGGCGGCGACTGGTACGACATGATCCCGCTGCCCTCGGGCCGCTTCGCGTTGGTCATCGGGGATGTGCAGGGCCATGACGTGCAGGCGGCCGGACTGATGGGCCAGCTGCGCATCGCCCTGCGCGCCTACGCCGCCGAGGGGCACCGCCCGGACGCGGTGCTCTCCCGCGCCTCCCGCTTCCTGCACGGCATCACGCAGGACGAGGAGATGTCCGACCCGCGCTTCGCGACCTGCCTGTACGTGGAGGTTGACCCGGTGACCGGGGTGCTGGAGATCGCCCGCGCGGGCCACCCGAACCCGGCGACCCGGATGGCCGACGGCACGGTGATGATGCGGCCGACGGCGGGCGGCCTGCCGCTGGGGGTCGACCCGGACGCGGACTATCCGACGACCCGGTTCGCCCTGGAGCCGGGCGAGACGATGATGCTGTGCACCGACGGCCTGATCGAGACCGGCGGGCACGACCTGGACAGCGGCTGGCGCCGGCTGCGCGCGATCCTCGAGGACGACCGGGGCGATCTGGAGTCGCTGGCCGACGCGCTGGTGCAGGGCGTGCACGGGCCGTCCTCGCACCACACCCCCGGGCCGCTGGCCGACCGCCGCGAGGACGACATCGCGCTGGTGCTGCTGTGCCGTCCCGGCGCGGCCGCCGCCCAGCCGCCTCCGGTGCGGCGCACGCTGCTGTCGGTGGCGCAGGACGAGCCGGAGCGGATCGCCGAGGCCCGCCAGCACCTGCGCGATCTGCTGCACGACTGGGGCTCCGCCGAGCAGGTGGACTCGGCGGTGCTGCTCGTCTCGGAGATGGTGACCAACGTCCTCGTCCACACGGACACCGACGCGATGCTGCTGGCCGAGGTCATCGGCGGGGCGGGCGGCCGCCGGCTGCGCGTCGAGGTCTTCGACACCGGCGACGACCTCCCCCACAAGCGCCGCCCCGGCGAACTCGCCTCCTTTGGCCGCGGACTGATGCTCATCGGCATCCTCGCCCACGACTGGGGGGTCGACCCCCGCGGCGAGGGCAAGAGCATCTGGTTCGAGCTGTACGAGCGGGCCGTGTCGGTGCACGGGGCCCCTGCCCGCGGTGGGCCGGACGGCTCGGGCCCCGGTAGCTGACCGGGCGGCCACGGGGTCGGGCGGGCAGCAGCCGCACGCCGCCAACGGATCACGTGCCCGGCCGGGCCGTCCCGCGTGGACGGCCCGGCCGGGTGACGTCGGCTCTAGTGCACGTCGACTAGTGCACGTCGGCTAGTGCAGGTCGGCTAGTGCACGTCGACGTAGTCGCCGGCGGCGGTGGCCGTACCGGTCGTGGTGGTGCCGGCGAAGACGTAGCGCCAGTAGCCGTCGGCCGAGGCGGTGACGTTGGCCTTGAGGTTGCCGTGGCTGTCGGTGGTGACGTTCTTGACGGTGGTGTAGGTACTGCTACCGGCCTTGCGGAACTGGAGCTTGGCCGTCTGTCCGGTGTAGCCGCGGTAGTCGTGGGTCTCCCAGTTGGCGCGGGTCAGCTTGCCGGTGACGGTGATGGTCCGGCCCTTGGTGACCGGCTCCGGCGAGGCGTTGACCGTGAGCTTGGCGTACCGCTTGACGTACGCCTTGGTGTAGTGGCTGATCGAGGAGCCGCCGTCGGCCTTGTCGAAGGCGAAGACGGACACGTTCCAGGCGCCCGCGTACGCGTTCTTCGTCAGGTCGTGCGGGTTCACGGTGATGGTCTCGCCGCACGTCGTGGTGGTGGCGTCGACGGCCGCGCAGGTGTGCTTGTTGCCCGCCGGTGCCAGGCTCACGAGGTCCGGGTCGTCCTCGCCGCTGCCGTGCACGACCGTGAAGGCCGCTATCTGTATGCCGTCCGGGTCGGTGGCGGTCACCGACCCGGTGAAGGTCACCGTGTTCGTCGTGCCGACGACGATGGGCTTGCCGCCGTTGACGGTGACGTCGGTGATGGTGACGCCGCCGTCCCAGATCTCGTCGGCCTGTGCCGAGGGCACAACGAGGGCGGTGAGTGCCAGCGCGCCGGACAGTGCGGCGCCGATGGCGAGAGTACGCATGCAGTCCCCAAAGAAGGTGAGGCCCGCCCACCGGGGCGCGTGCCGCGGCCCCGGCCCCCCGGCGGGCGCCCGAGTGGTGGACGCAGTGTAGGGATCACGCCGTACGGCGCCAAGCCCCGCCCGGGCAACCGGACGGGGCGTGACCTGCAGGGACGGGGACTCAGCCGGCCTGCGGGCCGCTCCCGGTCATGCCGTGCACGGCCGGGATCGTCCCCAGGCGGCCCTTCTGGAAGTCCTCGAAGGCCTGCATCAGCTCTTCCTTGCTGTTCATGACGAACGGTCCGTAGTGGGCCATGGGCTCACGGATGGGCTGTCCGCCGAGCAGCACGACCTCCAGGTCCGGGGTGTGCGAGTCCTGCTTCTCGTCCGCCCGCACGGTCAGCGAGGAGCCGGCCCCGAAGACGGCGGTCTGCCCGAGGTGGACCGGCCGGCGCTCGGTGCCGACGCTGCCGCGGCCCGCGAGGACGTAGGCCAGGCCGTTGAAGTCCTCGCGCCAGGGCAGGGTGACCTCCGCACCCGGGGCGAGCGTCGCGTGGATCATCGTGATCGGCGTGTGCGTGATGCCGGGACCCCGGTGGCCGTCCAGCTCACCGGCGATGACGCGCAGCAGCGCGCCGCCGTCGGCCGAGGTGAGCAGCTGGACGTTGCCGCCGCGGATGTCCTGGTAGCGCGGGGCCATCATCTTGTCCTTGGCGGGGAGGTTCACCCACAGCTGCAGGCCGTGGAAGAGACCGCCGGACACGACGAGGGACTCCGGCGGCGCCTCGATGTGCAGCAGGCCGGAGCCCGCCGTCATCCACTGGGTGTCGCCGTTGGTGATGGTGCCGCCACCGCCCTGGCTGTCCTGGTGGTCGAAGATGCCGTCGATGATGTAGGTGACGGTCTCGAAGCCGCGGTGCGGGTGCCACGGCGTGCCCTTGGGCTCGCCCGGCGCGTACTCCACCTCGCCCATCTGATCCATCATGATGAACGGGTCGAGGTGGCGGTAGTTGATCCCCGCGAACGCCCGGCGCACCGGGAATCCCTCACCCTCGAACCCGCTCGGAGCGGTCGTGACGGCGAGCACCGGACGCGCCACGGCGTCGGCGGGTGCGGTCACGCGGGGCAGCGTCAACGGGTTCTCGACGGTCACTGCAGGCATGGTGGGACCTCCTTGGTACGCCCACTTTAGTTGAGCGTTGAACTTCTTGCCAGCCAGAACAGAGAAAGCCCGGAGGGAATTCCCTCCGGGCTCGGCCACACGGCACGGCTCAGCCGCCCCCGTACATGCGGCGCATCGCAAAATCGACCATCTGCTCGACAGCCTTGGCGTCGAACACCATCCGGTGCTCGCCCTCCATGTCCAGGACGAAGCCGTAGCCGGTCGGCAGCAGATCGATCACCTCGGCGCCCGTGATGACGAAGTACTTGGACTCCTTGCCCGCGTACCGGCGCAGCTCCTTGAGCGAGGTGAACATCGGGATCACCGGCTGCTGCGTGTTGTGCAGGGCGAGGAAGCCGGGGGTGTCGCCGCGCGGGCAGTACACCTTCGACGTGGCGAAGATCTGCTGGAAGTCCTCGGCGGCCATCTGCCCGGTGGTGAAGGCGCGCACCGCGTCCGCGAGCGAGGGCGGGGACGGCTCCGGATAGAGCGGCGGCTGCTGGCCGTACCCGCCGACACCGCCCGGCATCTGCTGCTGCGGCGGGCCGTACTGCTGCTGAGCGCCCACGTTCTGGTCGTAGCCGTACATGCGCGCAAGCGTACCGAGGAGTGGGGGCGCAGTGACGGGCGGAGAGACGATGCGCCAGGCATCGGCCGGCGATGGCCGGATGTGGTGCCCGGCGCACGGCTGACCGGCGCGGGCCGTCCGGGTGCGGGAGGCACCCGGCGTGCGGGCCGGCCGCCCGGCCGACGGCACGCCCCGGCGATCGCTCGGCCGTCGCAGCCGACGCGGCCGACCGGGTGGTCCGCGGCGTCCGGATCCCCGGCGGGCGGGACCGCGGCGACCCGGCAGGCCGGGTGACTCCGGGGACCGCCGCGAAGGGGACCGCCGCGAAGGGGACCGGGGCGGGCGCCCCGGAGGGCGCGCCGGGGCGCGTGAAGCCGGCGGAGACCCTCGCTTCCGCCGGGGCTTCCCCAACCGTGCGTGGACGGGACACAGTAGACCCTTCTCACACTTGGCGGGGTAGGGCTTGCTTGTTATTACCGACGGGTAGCATCATCGTAGCTACTTGTTGGTACGTGAACCAGTTGCGAGGAGTCAGTGCCTCGCCGATCCCTCAACGGAGCCGTCGCCATGGGGCACTACAAGTCGAATCTCCGCGACATCGAGTTCAACCTCTTCGAAGTACTCGGCCGCGACCAGGTGTACGGCACCGGCCCGTTCGGCGAGATGGACGTCGAGACCGCCAAGAGCGTCCTGGAGGAGCTGACCCGCCTCGCGGAGAACGAGCTGGCCGAGTCCTTCGCCGACGCCGACCGCAACCCGCCCGTCTTCGACCCGGAGACCAACACGGCGCCGGTCCCCGCGTCCTTCAAGAAGAGCTACCAGGCCTTCATGGACTCCGAGTACTGGCGGCTCGGCCTGCCCGAGGAGATCGGCGGCACCACCTCGCCGCGCTCCCTCATCTGGGCCTACGCCGAGCTGATCCTGGGCGCCAACCCGGCCGTGTGGATGTACTCCTCGGGCCCCGCGTTCGCCGGCATCCTCTTCGAGGAGGGCAACGAGGTCCAGAAGCACATCGCCAAGATCGCCGTGGAGAAGCAGTGGGGCTCCACGATGGTGCTCACCGAGCCCGACGCGGGCTCCGACGTGGGCGCCGGCCGCACCAAGGCGGTCCAGCAGGAGGACGGCTCCTGGCACATCGAGGGCGTGAAGCGCTTCATCACCTCCGGTGAGCACGACATGTCGGAGAACATCCTCCACTACGTGCTCGCGCGCCCCGAGGGCGCCGGCCCCGGCACCAAGGGGCTGTCCCTCTTCCTCGTGCCGAAGTACCTGTTCGACTTCGAGACCGGTGAGCTGGGCGAGCGCAACGGCGTCTACGCCACCAACGTCGAGCACAAGATGGGCCTGAAGGCCTCCAACACCTGCGAGATGACCTTCGGCGACAAGCACCCCGCCAAGGGCTGGCTCATCGGCGACAAGCACGACGGCATCCGCCAGATGTTCCGCATCATCGAGTTCGCCCGCATGATGGTCGGCACGAAGGCGATCTCCACGCTCTCCACCGGCTACCTGAACGCGCTGGAGTACGCCAAGGAGCGCGTCCAGGGCCCGGACCTCGCGAACTTCATGGACAAGAGCGCGCCCAAGGTCACCATCACCCACCACCCGGACGTGCGCCGCTCCCTGATGACGCAGAAGGCGTACGCGGAGGGCATGCGCGCCCTGGTGATGTACACCGCCTCGGTCCAGGACGCCATCCAGATCAAGGAGGCGAACGGCGAGGACGCCTCCGCCGAGCACGCCCTGAACGACCTGCTGCTGCCCATCGTCAAGGGCTACGGCTCCGAGAAGGCCTACGAGCAGCTCGCCCAGTCGCTGCAGACCTTCGGCGGCTCCGGCTTCCTGCAGGAGTACCCGATCGAGCAGTACATCCGGGACTCCAAGATCGACACCCTGTACGAGGGCACCACGGCGATCCAGGGCCAGGACTACTTCTTCCGCAAGATCGTCCGCAACCAGGGCGCCGCGCTGAACTCGCTCGCCGAGGACATCAAGAAGTTCCTGGCGCTCGGCACCGGCGGCGAGGAGCTGGCGGGCGCCCGCGAGCACCTGGCCAAGGCCGCCGTGGAGCTGGAGGCGATCGTCGGCCTGATGCTGACCGACCTCGCCGCCACCGAGCAGGACACCAAGAACATCTACAAGGTGGGCCTGAACACCACCCGCCTGCTGCTCGCCTCCGGTGACGTCGTCGTCGGCTACCTGCTGCTCAAGGGCGCCGCCGTCGCCGCCGAGAAGCTCGCCACCGCCTCCTCGAAGGACAAGGCCTTCTACACCGGCAAGATCGCCGCGGCGAAGTTCTTCGCGGCGAACGTCCTGCCGGGCGTCACGCTCGCCCGCAAGGTCGCCGAGAACGTCGAGCTGGACCTGATGGAACTGGACGAGGCCGCGTTCTAGACGCTCCAGACCTTCCGGACGTCCCCGTCGATTCCCGCACGGGCCCGCTCCCCTTACCGGGGGTGGGCCCGTGCACGTCGTTAAGGTGAATCCCATGAGCGCACCAGCCCGCTTCGACCGCGGCCACACCGACGACCTGATGTCCTTCCTGGCGGCGAGCCCATCGCCGTACCACGCCGTGGCGAACGTCGCCGAGCGGCTGGAGAAGTCGGGCTTTCGGCAGGTCGCCGAGACGGACGCCTGGGACGCGACGAGCGGCGGCCGGTACGTGCTGCGCGGCGGCGCGATCGTGGCCTGGTACGTCCCCGAGGGCGCCGAACCGCACACGCCGTTCCACATCATCGGCGCGCACACCGACTCCCCCAACCTCAGGATCAAGCCGCGCCCGGACAGCGGGGCGCACGGCTGGCGCCAGGTCGCCGTGGAGATCTACGGCGGCCCGCTGATGAACTCCTGGCTGGACCGGGACCTGGGCCTGGCCGGCCGGCTGACCCTGCGCGACGGCTCCACGGTCCTGGTCGACGTGGACCGGCCGCTGCTGCGGGTGCCGCAGCTCGCCATCCACCTGGACCGCTCGGTCAGCACCGACGGGCTCAAGCTGGACAAGCAGCGGCATCTGCAGCCGGTGTGGGGGCTCGGCGACGACGTGCTCGACGGCGACCTGATCGCCTTCCTGGAGCGGGAGGCCGGGGTCACGGCCGGCTCGGTGGCCGGCTGGGACCTGATGGTGCATCCGGTGGAGCCGCCGGCCTACCTCGGCCGGGACCGGGAACTCCTCGCCGGGCCCCGCATGGACAACCTGCTGTCGGTGCACGCCGGCGCGGCCGCGCTCGCCGCCGCCGCGGCCTCCGGCGCCGCGCTCACCCACATCCCGGTGCTGGCCGCCTTCGACCACGAGGAGAACGGCTCCCAGTCCGACACCGGCGCGGACGGCCCGCTGCTCGGCACCACGCTGGAGCGCTCCGTCTTCGCGCGCGGCGGATCGTACGAGGACCGGGCCCGCGCCTTCGCCGGCACGGTCTGCCTCTCCTCCGACACCGGCCACGCCGTGCACCCCAACTACGCGGAGCGGCACGACCCGACGCACCACCCGCGGGTCAACGGCGGCCCGATCCTGAAGGTGAACGTCAACAACCGCTACGCCACGGACGGTTCGGGCCGCGCGGTGTTCGCCGCGGCCTGCGAGAAGGCGGGCGTGCCCTTCCAGTCGTTCGTCTCCAACAACTCCATGCCGTGCGGCACCACGATCGGCCCGATCACCGCGGCCCGCCACGGCATCCGCACCGTCGACATCGGCGTCGCCATCCTCTCCATGCACAGCGCGCGCGAACTGTGCGGCGCCGACGACCCGTTCCTGCTGGCGAACGCCCTGACGGCCTTTCTGGAGGGCTAGTACGGGGTCCGCCGGGTACCCGCACGGCACCGGAGATTCCGGAAACCGTAAGGGGAGGCGAGGTTCATGGGGCTCGGCGGATGCATCATCCTCATCGCCGTGGGTGCCATCCTGACGTTCGCGACCGACTGGCACATGCACGGCGTCAACCTGACCGTCGTCGGCGTCATCCTGATGGCCGTGGGCCTGATCGGCGTCGCGACGTTCAGCGGCATCGCACGCCGCCGGCGCGTCGTGATGCCGCCGACGCCGGTGGTGGAGGAGGAACCGCACCACCGTCACCACCACGTCGACGGCTACAGCGACGGCTACGGCGTCTGAGACGCCTGCCTACTGCTCGTCCATCCCGGCGAGGACGAGCGGCAGGCGGTCCGTCGCACCCTCGGTGAGACGCACCGGGACGCCCCAGTCCTGCTGGTGGACATGGCAGGCGGGGTACTCCTTGGCCGGGTCGTCGTCGCAGGAGGCGGCCATCGCCGAGACGTGCAGGACGCCTTCCGTGACCGCCGGGTTCAGCTCCAGTTCGCGGGAGAGGTCCGTGCCGGCGCCCTCGCCCTTGAGCAGCAGTTCGGGCGGGGTCGAGGAGACCAGCAGCCGGGTGGACGGGCCGTAGCGCGTGTCCAGCTTCTGGCCGGCCGGGGCCTGGAAGACGACGTCCAGCAGCAGTCTGCCCGGACTCACCTCCGTGGCCTCACGCCGGGTGCGGTGGGCGACCGACGCCACGCGCACCGCCTCCTCGGGCAGCCGCAGCCGGGTCAGCCGGTGCCGGGCCGACTCCACCACCACGATGTCCTCGCCCACGAGCACGGCGTCGCTGGGCTCGCGCAGATCCGTGGCCAGGGTCGTGACCTCGCCGGTCGCCGGGTCGTAGCGGCGCAGGGCGTGGTTGTAGGTGTCCGAGACGGCGACCGAGCCGTCGGGGAGCGCGGTGACCCCGAGCGGGTGCTGGAACAGGGCCTGCCCGGCGGCGCCGTCCCGGTGCCCGAAGTCGAACAGGCCGGTGCCGACGGCGGTGCGCACCTGCCCGTCGAGGTCCACCCAGCGCAACGCGGAGGTCTCCGAGTCGGCGAGCCACAGCCGGTCGGCGGTCGCCGCGAGGCCGGAGGGCTGGGCGAACCAGGCCTCGGCGCCCGGGCCGTCGACCAGGCCCTCGTTGGTGGTGCCGGCCGCCACGGCGACGGTGCCGGCGGCGGGGTCGTACGTCCACAGCTGGTGGACGCCCGCCATGGCGATCCACACCTTGCCGCCGAAGACCGCCACGTCCCAGGGGGAGGACAGGTCGACCTCGCGCGCCGGGCCCGAGGTGTCCGAGCCCTGCCGCCACTGCCTCCCGGTACCGGCCAGGGTGGTCACCTCGCCTGTGGCGAGGTCCACGCGGCGCAGGGCGTGGTTGACGGTGTCGGCGACGACCACCGACCCGTCCTCCCACAGGGCCAGGCCCTGCGGCTCGCTGAAGGAAGCCGTCCCGGGGCCGCCGTCCGCAAAGCCGCGCGCGCCGCTGCCGATCCGCCGGACGACCGTCTCGGCGTCCTCGGCCAGCTCCACCAGCTGGTGCCGGGTGGTGTCGCTGACCAGGAACGTGCCCGACGGAAGCAGCAGGGCCTTGCCGGGGAAGCGGAGGGTGGTCGGCTCGGGCTCCGGCGGCGTGTACGGCCCGTCGCCGCGGCGCAACGTCCCCTTCGCCGCGTGCTCGGCCTCCAGCTCCTCGACCAGCCGCTCGATGGCGTGCGCGTGCCCCTCGCCCGCGTGCTGGGCGACGACATACCCCTCGGGGTCGATCACCACGAGCGTCGGCCAGGCCCGCACCGCGTACTGCTTCCAGGTGGCCAGCTCCGGGTCGTCCAGCACCGGGTGCTCGACGCCGTAGCGCTCCACCGCGTCCGCCACCGCCCGGTGATCGGCCTCGTGCACGAACTTGGGCGAGTGCACCCCGATGACCACCACCGTGTCCCGGTGCTTGTCCTCCACCGCGCGCAGCTCGTCGAGGACGTGCAGGCAGTTGATGCAGCAGAAGGTCCAGAAGTCCAGCACGACGATGCGTCCCCGCAGGTCGGCCAGGGTGTACTGGTGGTCGCCGGTGTTCAGCCATCCGCCCTTGCCGATCAGCTCGGGGGCGCGGACGCGTACGCGCTTCGTCATTCGTCCAGCATCGCCGACCGCCACGTGAACGCGAAAACGCCCCCCTCGTGGGCGGGGGCGTTCGCGTTCCAGTGGCGCTGTCGGGCGTCGTCGCCCGCCCCGATCACGGCACAGCCACCACACCAGTCCTGCGAACGGCGGCGAGCGGTGCAGGCGTCGCGGTGGGTCGGGGCTCGCGGCCCTTCGGGGCCTTCCGCCCGGCCTTGGGCTTCGCAGCCGGGACCGGCGCGGGAGCAATCGGCGTCGTGGGCTCAGGTGCGCGGCGTGCACGATTTCCGCACGTGGCACCGGTGGCGACCAGCTCCCCGTACACGTCCTGCATGCCGCAAGCGGGCCAGCCGGAGTGGTCAGATGTGGTTCGCGCCCAGGAGAGCTTCGCTCAATGCGCGCCACGTGCGCCAGCGGGGCCGGCACCAGGAGATTCCCGTCCGACGGCACGCTGTCACCTCTCGGGTCACCGGAGATTTCGCCGCGTACGGGCAGACGGACCACCGAATTCAGACCTTGGCCCCGGCTGGCCGGCAGTCGGCGCGGCTGAAAAGCCCGTTGGCAGTCCCGAGGTGGTCGCGGCGCGCAGCGGCCCGGGCACGGCGGCCGGCCTCGGGGCCCGGCCGCGACGGGTGACCGGACTCGGCCCGTCGGACCACCGCGGGCGGTCCGGGGCGGCGGGGCCGTGACGACGGGCGCGCCGCGGGGAACGGTAGCCGCATGAGACTCCTCGTACGCGACCGGCTCCTCGGCATCGGCGACGACTACTGGATCGAGGACGAGCACGGCCACAAGGTCTTCCTCGTCGACGGCAAGGCCATGCGGCTGCGGGACACCTTCCAGCTGAAGGACGCCCAGGGGCGCATCCTGATCGACATCCACCAGAAGATGCTCGCCCTGCGCGACACCATGGTGATCGAGCGGGCGGGCGAGGGCCTGGCCACCATCAGGCGCAAGCGGCTCTCCCTGCTGCGCAACCACTACCGGGTGTCCCTGGTCGACGGCACGGAGCTGGACGTCAGCGGCAAGATCCTCGACCACGAGTTCGCCATCGAGTACGACGGCGAACTCCTCGCGGTGATCTCCCGCCGCTGGCTGACCGTGCGGGACACCTACGGCGTCGACATCGTGCGCGACGACGCCGACCCGGCCCTGCTCATCGCCATCGCGGTCTGTGTGATCCACCTGGCGCAGAAGGAGCGCGAGGAGGACTGACGGCGGGCTAGCGGTGCCGGGGCGGTTCGAGGCCCAGCACCCGGTCCTTCAGGGCGGGGAACTGCTCACGGGTCGCCGTCACCTTCGCCGGGTCGAACTCGACCGTGAGGACCTCCTCGCCCGGCCCGGCCTCGGCCAGCACCTCGCCCCACGGATCGACCACGATCGAGTGACCCGCCTGCGGAACTGAGGCATGGGTCCCGGCCGTTCCACAGGCGAGCACGAACGCCTGGTTCTCCACCGCCCGCGCCTGAGCCAGCAGCGTCCAGTGCGCGCGGCGCCGCTCGGGCCAGCCCGCGGGGAGCACCAGCACCTCGGCGCCGGCGTCGACGAGACCGCGGAAGAGCTCGGGGAAACGGAGGTCGTAGCAGGTGCCCAGGCCGAGCGTGGCCCCGGGCAGCCGGACCGTCACCAGGTCGCGCCCGGCGCCCATCAGCACGGCCTCGCCCTTGTCGAAGCCGAACCGGTGGATCTTGCGGTAGGCGGCGGCGAGCTCACCGGAGGGGGAGAAGACGAGAGAGGTGTTGTAGAGCGGCCCGTCGGGGTCCCGCTCCGGAATGGACCCGGCGTGCAGCCACACGCCCGCGTCGCTCGCGGCCTTGGCCATCGTCTCGTACGTCGGCCCCTCGAGGGGCTCGGCCTCGCGGCCGAACTCCTCGTAGGCGAAGGCACCGGTGGTCCACAGCTCGGGCAGGACCACGAGGTCGGCGCCGGCCTGCTCCCGCACCAGCGAGGCCGCTCGCCGCCTGCGCGAATCGACCGATTCCGCCTCGTCGACGGCGATCTGGATCAAAGAGGCGCGCACACTACCACCGTCCTGGCATTCGAGTCGTCCACACGGGCCTACGATCGTCACACGAAAGCACTGCCGGGGTGCCTGCCAGCAGCGTAACTTAGCCTCTCAAGACGCCCGCGAAGTGCAGCCGCCGCCCGCCGGCAACGCCGCCACAACCTGCCCGTGTACCGACCGCCGAGGGGTCCCGTTCCGTGAGTCTGCATCCCACCCTCCAGCCCTACGCCGACGCCTGGACGCACTCCGTCGAAGCGATATCCGAGATGGTGCAGCCCCTGGCCGAGGGCGACTGGAACCGGCGGACACCCTGCCCCGGCTGGTCGGTGCGGGACATCGTGTCCCACGTCATCGGCATGGACTGCGAGATGCTCGGCGACCCGCGCCCGATCCACTCCCTGCCCCGCGACCTCTTCCACGTGACCAACGAGCACCAGCGCTACATGGAGATGCAGGTCGACATCCGCCGGCACCACACGGCACCGGAGATGACGGCCGAGCTGGAGTACACGATCATCCGCCGCAACCGGCAGCTGCGCACCGAGACCCGCGACCCCGGCAGCAAGGTGCGCGCCCCGATGGGCACGGAGGTCACCCTCGAACAGGCCTACCGCAACCGGGCGTTCGACGTCTGGGTGCACGAACAGGACCTGCGCACGGCCCTCGGCCGCCCCGGAAACCTCGACTCGCCGGGCGCGCTCATCACCCGGGACTTCCTGCTGGACGCGCTGCCCAAGGTGGTGGCGAAGGACGCCGGCGCGCCGCGGAGTTCCGCCGTCGTCTTCGACGTGCACGGCCCGGTCGAGTTCCTGCGCACCGTCCGCGTCGACATCCAGGGCCGGGGCACCCTCGAGACCGCTCCGGCCCTCGGCCCGGTGGCCACCCTCACCCTCGACTGGGAGACCTACGTCCGCCTGGCCTGCGGACGCGTGACCCCGGAAGCGGTGTCCGACCGCATCAAGACGGAGGGCGACCAGGACGTCGCGACGGCGATACTGCGGAACTTCACGGTGACCCCGTGACCGCCGTGCCCGGCACGCCCCTGCCGCCCCGGCTCTCCCGGCTCACCTTCCACGGCCCCCTCTCCGAGTCCCGCGCGGCCGCCATGGTCCGGCGGCTCGCGGCGACCCACCCGCGCACGGTGCTGGACATCGGCTGCGGCTGGGCCGAGTTGCTGCTGCGCGTACTGGCCGCCGTGCCGGACGCCCGCGGCACCGGCATCGACGTGAACGGCAAGGACCTCGACCGGGCCCGGCGCAACGCCGAGGCCCGCGGGCTCACGGAACGCGTCGAGTTCGTCGGGGAGTCGGCGCTGCGGACCCGGCGGGGCCCCGCCGACCTGGTGCTGTGCCTCGGCGCGAGTCAGGCGCTGAGCACGGCCGAGCCACCCACCGTCGAGGCCCTGCGCGAGCTGCGCCGGCTGGTCACCGACGGCGGCCGCGTGCTGCTCGGCGAGGGCTTCTGGCAGCGCCCGCCGAACAAGACCGAGCTGTCCGGCATGTGGCCGGGCGCCACCGCCGCCGACCACTACGACCTCGCGACCCTCGTCGACCTCGCCGTCGAAGCCGGTTTCCGGCCCGAGTGGACCGAGACGGCGACCCTCGCGGAGTGGGAGGAGTTCGAGTCGGCGTACCAGGCCGACCTGGAGGTCTGGCTCGCCGGGCACCCGGAGCACCCGC
Source organism: Streptomyces sp. AF1A (assembly GCF_047340315.1). Taxonomy (NCBI): domain Bacteria; kingdom Bacillati; phylum Actinomycetota; class Actinomycetes; order Kitasatosporales; family Streptomycetaceae; genus Streptomyces; species Streptomyces sp. AF1A. Next base: position 70,359 of record NZ_JBLEBI010000004.1, on the reverse strand, counting down.
TGGCGCCCGAAACCCGCGAGCGCCTCGACCGGCACCGGGCCCAGTGGATGAGCTACCGGGGCGTCCTCGGCCTGGCGTACCTCACGCTGGTACCGGACCAGCGGAGCCCTGCCGGGTGAGCGCCCGGACGGTGGTGAGGTGTGCGGGAAGCTCGGAAGCTCTCCTCCGCCCTGTCACCGGCATCGGGGGCTGCTCGCTGTCGCGTACACGTGGAATGGCGGGCACTGCGACAACGTGCCGAGCGGAGGAAGGCGACGGCACCGACGGACGGACGGCACCGTTGGACCGCACCGCCGGCTCACGCGGCCGGACCGCACCGCCGGCTCACGCGGCCGGTACGTGCACCGTTTCCACGCGGCTTGCCACGAGGCGCTCGCGTTCGCGGCGGGCCGCACGGCTTCGCAGCCGGAGGATCTGGCTGATGCCGAGGGCCTGGAGGACGAAGACGGCGGAGAAGGCCACGGTGTAGTCGTCGCCGGTCGCGTCCAGCAGCACCCCGATCGCGAACAGCGTCGTCATCGAGGCGATGAAACCACCCATGTTGGTGATCCCGGAGGCGGTGCCCTGTCGCTCGGGCGGGTTGGCCGGGCGGGCGAAGTCGAAGCCGAGCATCGAGGCGGGCCCGCACGCCCCGAGCACCGTGCACAGCACCACCAGCAGCCACAGGGGCGCGTGCGCGCCGGGGTACGCCAGCGTCGTCGCCCACAGCAGCGCGGTCGCGGCCGCCGTGCCCAGCGCCAGCGGCATCCGCGCCGCATGGTGCCGGGCGACGATCTGGCCGTAGACGAGCCCGATCACCATGTTGGACAGCACGACCAGAGTGAGCAGCTCACCGGCGGTGGCGCGGCTCAGACCCTGCGCCTGGACCAGGAAGGGCAGGCCCCACAGCAGCAGGAACACCATCGCCGGGAACTGGGTGGTGAAGTGCACCCACATCCCCAGGCGAGTGCCCGGCTCGCGCCAGGCCGCGGCGATCTGCCGGCGGACGTAGGCGGCGCCCTGGTGCGGGGACGGCCCCGGCTCGTACCCCTCGGGGTGGTCCTTGAGGAACAGCAGCGTCAGCGCGAGGACGACGACACCGGCCAGCGCGCTGCCCGCGAACGCCGGCGTCCAGCCGATGCCGTGCAGCAGCCGGGCCAGCACGAGGGTGGAGACCAGGTTGCCCGCCATGCCGACCAGGCCCGCGAGCTGCGCGACCAGCGGTCCGCGCCGGGCCGGGAACCAGCGGGTGCCGAGCCGCAGCACGCTGATGAAGGTCATCGCGTCCCCGCAGCCCAGCAGCGCCCGGGAGGCGAGCGCGGAGCCGTACGAGGGCGAGAAGGCGAAGCCCAGCTGTCCGGCGGTGAACAGCACGGCGCCGATGCTCAGCACCTTCTTGGTGCCGAGCCGGTCCACCAGCAGGCCGACGGGTATCTGCATGCCGGCGTAGACCAGCAGCTGGAGGATCGAGAAGGCGGACAGGGCGGAGGCGTTCACGTGGAAGCGGTCGGCCGCGTCGAGCCCGGCCACGCCCAGCGACGTACGGAAGACGACAGCGACGAAGTAGACCGCGACGCCTATGGACCACACGGCGACCGCGCGCCGGCCGCCCGGCGGGTCACCCGGAAGGGTGGCCTTGCTCATCGGACCTCACCCCGCGCGAGGTGCGAGAACCAGCTCACGTGCCGATTCACGATCCCGACGGCCGCCTCCGTGTCTCCCGCGCGCAGCGCGTTCAGGATCTCCTCGTGCTCGGCGAGCGTCTTGGCGATCCGGTCGGGGTGCGAGTGCATGACGGCGACACCCATCCGCAGCTGCCGGTCGCGCAACTGGTCGTAGAGCCGGGAGAGGATCTCGTTGCCGCCGCTGCGGACGATCTCGGCGTGGAAGCAGCGGTCGGTCACCGCGGCCGCGGCCAGGTCACCCTCCGCGGCCTGCGCCTTCTGCTGCTCCAGCAGCTCGGTCAGCCGCTCGACCAGGCCCGCCGGGGCGGGTACGGCCTTGCGGGCGGCGTGCTCCTCCACCAGCAGCCGGGTCTCCACCACGTCGGCGATCTCCTGCGCGGAGACCGGCAGGACCAGGGCGCCCTTCTTCGGGTAGAGCCTGATCAGGCCCTCGACCTCCAGGCGCAGCAGCGCCTCCCGCACGGGCGTGCGGGAGACCCCGACGGCGTCGGCCAGCTCGCCCTCGGTGAGGAGGGTGCCGCCCTCATAGCGGCGGTCGAGCACGCCCTGCTTGACGTGGTTGTAGACGCGGTCGGCCGCGGGTGGCTGCTTGTTCGGAGGGGCGGAGTGCTGGACGGCCGTGTTCATGTCCACAGCATAGATACAACACGTACACAAGCATGAGCGGCGTCCACCATGCGGACGTGTCGGACGTCACTCGAAGCAAGTGCACAACCTTCTGTGCTACTTACGTGTCCCACACGTGCGGCCCCACTTTCTTGCATCTCAACTCGGCCGCACCTCAGGGGCATTCAAGACAATCGGGGTACATCACTTGATTACCGGCATTAAGGGCACCCGCCTCCGCAGAGCCACCGCCGTCGCCGTCACCTCCGGCGCGCTGCTCGCCACCGGTGCCCTCACCGCGGCGCCCGCCCAGGCCGTCACGACGCCTTCGATCGTGGCCAAGGGCGGCTACCTGATGAACAACGCGAACAGCTCCACGCTGTACACGAAGAAGGCGGACACGCCGCTGTCCACCGGCTCCACCACCAAGATCATGACTGCCAAGGTGGTGCTCGCGCAGTCGAACCTCAACCTCGACAAGAAGGTGACGATCCAGAAGGCGTACAGCGACTACGTCGTCAAGAACAACGCCTCCCAGGCGCACCTGATCGTCGGCGACAAGGTCACCGTCCGCCAGCTGCTGTACGGCCTGATGCTGCCGTCCGGCTGCGACGCCGCCTACGCGCTCGCCGACACCTACGGCTCCGGATCCACCCGCGCCGCGCGCGTGAGCAACTTCATCGGCAAGATGAACTCCGCCGCGAAGAGCCTGAAGCTGGCGCACACGCACTTCGACTCGTTCGACGGCATCGGCAAGGGCAGCAACTACTCGACGCCGCGCGACCTGACGAAGATCGCCAGCAGTGCGATGAAGAACTCCATGTTCCGCACGATCGTCAAGACGAAGTCGTACACCGCCAAGACGAAGACCAAGACGGGCAGCACCCGCACGATGAACCCGTGGATCAACACCAACGGGCTCCTCAGCAGCTACAGCGGCACCATCGGCGTGAAGACCGGCTCCGGCCCGGAGGCCAAGTACTGCCTGGTCTTCGCCGCGACCCGCAACGGCAAGACCGTCATCGGCACCGTCCTCGCCTCCTCCTCCATCACCCAGCGCGAGACGGACGCCAAGAAGCTCCTCAACTACGGCTTCGCCAGGCTCGGCTGACGCCACCCCACACCCCCGCACGGGCCCGCCGCACCAGCGCCGGGCCCGTTGCGCTGCCCGCGTCCACGGGGCACCGTGAACTTCTCCACTCACCGGGCCAACCGGAATCCGCGCGAAGTTCGGGGGAAGAACCGCTCGTTGGCGGTTCCGACGTGGTCAGTGGGAAGTCTGCCGGGAGCCGACCCTCTCGCCGAACGTCGGGGCCTTGCCCACCACCGGACGACGGAGCCCGAGGGCGACCAAACCGGCCACGGCCGGTCAACACCGAGCCCGGCCAACTCACCGCGCACAGTGACTCGTTCGTAAGATTGCGCGAACGATGAGTCACTGGCGTGACAGATGCGGGGGTGTGTGAGATGACCGTTCGGGGGACGGGTTCAGGGCCCGGCGGCGGCGCCGACCTCCGGGTGCCTTCTCAGGACCTCGCCAAACTCGCGAACGACCTCGACGACATGCAGGACCACCTCGACAAGCAGGTCCGGCGTATGGACGAGCTCGTCGACCGTATCGAGGCCGGCTGGCGGGGCCCGGCGGCGACGTCGTACCGGGAGTTCCACCGCGCGGCGGCTGAGGACGCCGTCCGTATCCGGGAAGTGATGAAGGGCCTGGAGCAGGCCGTGCGGATGAGCCGTGACGGCTTCAGCGCGGATGATCTGCACGTCTTCGAACGGATGCGGCGGATCCACGTGGACATCGACAGCGAGGTCGACAAGCTCTCCACCCCCAATACGGAAGCCGAGGGCGAACCGACCCGTCGGCGCAGCAGCCTAGACGGCTTCTGACGACTCCGACGCAACATGCCTCTCTCGTAACACAGTTACCGACACCAAGGGGGAATCATGTCGGCCGGTGCCGAAAGCGACCACATAACCGTCTCGTTTGCCACGCTCCATGAACTCGCCGTTGAACTGGAAGACATCCTCAAACAACTCGACGGCACGCTGGGAGACCTCTACAACCGCGTCGAACCAGTCGTTCTGTCCTGGAAAGGGGAGGCTCGCGAGATTTTCGTCGAAAAGCTCGATGAGTGGGACCGCTCCGCCCAGGACCTGCAAGCGGCCCAGAAGTGGTTGCACCACTACGTCACCACCGGGCACGCCAATTATTCGGCAGCACACAAAGCGGTCCTGCGCGGCTGGGGAGCCGCCTGATGGCCACTCCGGCGCCCCCCGGCCAGGCGACGATCGATGTGACGCCGTCGGTGCTCTACCAGGTCTCCACCAACGTAGCGGGCCAACAGGACCCTCTCGACCAGGGCATCAGGGCGTTTCTCGACGAGCTGGCGCGCTATCCGGACGGCGGTGGCAACGGCTCCGCCATGAAGGGCTTCACGAAGGCCTACCTGAAAGTCGCCGATCGGTTCCTCGAAGTGTGGGCCAAGTCGGTGGTGAGCGTCGGTGGCGCTGCCGTCGGATTCACCACCACCGCCAACAATTACGCCGCAGCCGACCACGCCACAAACCCCTCACCTACAGCTCCTCCGACACAGCACCCCGCCCCCCATGTGATCGACACGCCACCCAAGTACGGACCGGTCACCGATTTCAAGTGGGGAGACATTGACGCCGGTCAGAACTTCATGCAAGAGGCTCTGGAGGGGCTAGAAGGTGGAGTCCTCGCGGTCATGCGGCCCTTGCTGGAGCACGAGTGCCGCTGGGGCAGGGCGGCGAAAATCCTCCCGCTACCCAATCATCTGCGGCTGTATTCGATCTCTGAGACATGGAGGATGCCCCAAATTACTCTCAGTGCGGTGGACGGTATGCTCACCGGCCTCATCGGCGGCATCACCAACCAGGCCAACCAGGAGTGGTATGACGCGATGCGGCAGTTCTGCAGCACGCTGTGGGGAACTTCTGCATGGGGACAGACCCGAGAGGGCTATGACTGGAAGAACGACGGCGCACACAAGAAGGGGACCAGCCATCCCGTGTTCGCTGTCCTGTTCGACACCTGCGACGCCATGTCCGACGCCGTGTTCCACGTGGCGCAAGCCGCGGAAGATGTCCGCAACGACTTGCATCGGATTTACCGGCAAGCTGTAGAGGACAGCATCAAGCAGCTCGATCCGCGAGAACTGGACGTCACCGACGCCAAGAGTCTCGCCAAAGGGCTGTGGGAGATGGGAAAAGGCCTGGTCGCAGATGTGTCGGTCGGAATCGTCCTGAATATCGACGAGGGCGCCATGAACGACGCCGTCGACACATACAACAACCGAATTCACCGCCAGAGGCGGCGCATAAAGAACCTCATTCCAGCGCTGGACGAGGCTTACGCGAGTGCGCCGACCTTCATTGCCGAATCAGCCAGGGCGGAGGCGTTCGGGGCACGAGCACTGACCGACTTCAAAGGAAACCCGCTCTACACCGTGCCGGGGGACAGCGAAGCCAACCACACATACCCGATCGACCTGGCAAATCAGGAGGGCGTCCACGGGAGCCACGTCATCGATAAACACGTGGGAAAAACCGACGAGCAACTCGCGCAGCGACTCAGAGACCAGTCGTCGATTCCCGCCGCCTCCAGCTTCACCGATCTGACATCCGCGCAGAAATATACACAGGACACGGTGGAATACGTGGGACCGCCCGTCAATTCAGGTCAGAAGAACGAAGGCGTCAATAATCAGGAAATGATCAAGAAGTGGCTCTCCAAGCCGCGTAAGGATAATTCGATCCTGAAGTTGGACCCGGTGGAGTTCACTTCCGTGACGGGCCGTACCATCGAAGCAGGCAACCCGAAGGCGAGCGCGGCGCAGGACGCGCACTCTGTAGAGGTGGTACTCAAGTACAAGAACGGCCTGCACCCACCCTACGTGGTCTACACGTCCATGCCGAGGCTGCCGTGAGCACACCGCGGGAGGATTGGTGACAAAGAGGAATGCAGGTCTGCACGCCTGCGCACGGGGGCATTTCGACGAACGTCAGTCCTTCGCCGCGCTGGTGGCACGCAGAGGCGCGGACTGGTGCGACATCGTAATGGAAACAATCCAGGGAAATCCTGTACTCCGAGAGGTCGACCGCGGGGAACTGCGAGATTCTGTTCTGGAGGTATCCCCCGCCCAAGCCCTGGAGCTGGCCAGGCTTATTTCGGCCGGGTCTCTTCTGTATGGCCCTCACGAATCCCTTCGCGTACCGGATATGGAACGCGATGCCTGCCTGCGGGAACTGTTGAGGGCCGTAGGAGACGGGGCACGTTTCTTCACCAATCATGGGCATGCGGAAGACGGTGAAGAGGCAGATTTTCTGGCTTCCTCCTTCCACGCCAATGTCCTCGCCGGCACCACCATCGACATCTGCCTCATCGGAGTGTCGGATGAGAATGTCCTGGTGCTCTGGCGTTTCGAGGACGACTGACCCGTCCGCGTCGGCCAACGGCCGCCCCCCAGCACCCAGGAAAGGACCGAAGGTGCGCACCCGTTCCGCCACCTACCCCGACCGCGAGACCGCCCAGTGGGCCACCCAGCAGGTCGTCACCGCCAACGAACAGGTCATCCACCGCTGGCTCGCGCAGTCCACACGCGCGAGGCTGACCATCGAGGCGTCTTGGCCCTCCCGGCCCGAACCGGTCGGGCGGGTGCTGCTGCAGGCCATGATGCTGGCCGGCCGCGGGCCGGTGGACGTACGGGCCGCCCGGGTCGTCCTGCGGCGGGACGCCTCCCGCCCCCACGGCTTCGCCGTCCACGCCAGGTTCCCCATCTACCTGTAAAGACGCATGGAGGCTGACCACCGTGCCCCTGAGCCCCCTGGAACACGACCGCCGCTACGGCGAACTCGACCAGGTCATGCGTGCCTACGTCGGACAGTTGCGCTGCCCGGACACCCCTCTCTCGTCACGACGCCATGACCGCACGCCCGTACGATGACGTGCAAGACGAGTCGCTGACGGCCGATGTGACGGGGAGGCATACGCCATGGCCGCACGGGGGTCAGGTCCAGGGCACGGTGACAGCACCGATCTGCGGGTGTCCTCGCAGGACCTCGCCAAACTCGCGAACGACCTCGACGACATGCAGGACCACCTCGACAAGCAGGTCCGGCGTATGGACGAGCTCGTCGACCGTATCGAGGCCGGCTGGCGGGGCCCGGCAGCGAAGGCGTACCGGGAGTTCCACCGCGCGGCGGCTGAGGACGCCGTACGTATCCGGGAAGTGATGAAGGGCCTGGAGCAGGCCGTGCGGATGAGCCGTGACGGCTTCAGCGCGGATGATCTGCACGTCTTCGAACAGATGCGGCGGATCCACGTGGACATCGACAGCGAGGTCGACAAGCTCTCCACCCCCAATACGGAAGCCGAGGGCGAACCGACCCGTCGGCGCAGCAGCCTCGACGGCCTCTGAGATCACCGACCCGACGCGCCTGTCCTGCCGCACAGTTATCGATACACAGGGGGAACCATGTCGACCAGTGCTGACGACGACCACATGGCTGTCTCGTTCGCCACACTCCACGAACTCGCCGTCGAACTGGAGGACATCCTCAAACAACTCAACGGCAAGCTGGACGATCTGTACGACCGAGTGGAGCCGGTCGTCCTGTCCTGGAGGGGCGAGGCCCGCGAGATCTTCGTACAGAAGCTGGACGAGTGGGACCGATCGGCCCAGGACCTCCAAGCGGCACACAAGTGGCTGCACGAGTACGTCACCACCGGGCACACCAACTACGCGGCGGCACACAGGGCGGTGCTGCGCGGCTGGGGAGCCGCCTGATGGGAACGCCCACCCCGTTGGCGAACGGGACCATCGACGTCACACCCTCCAACCTGCACTTTGTCGCGAGCAGCTTCGCGGGCCAGCAGGCACCCTTCGACAAGGCCGCGAAAGACCTGCTCACCGAGTTGCACAAGTACCCGGATGCCGGCGGCTACGGGACTGCGGCCCAGGACTTCGCCAAGGCGTACGCCGAGGTGGCAAACCTGTTCCTGGATGTGTGGGCGAAATCCGTGGAGAGCATCGGCGGCGCCGCTGTCGGCTTCGCCACCACTGCGAACAACTACTCGAAGGCGGAGGCGGCGAACGACGCTTCCGGTAAGACCCAGCCCCAGATCCAGCCACCGCCTCACGTCATCCCCAAGGCCCCGGACTACGGTTCCGTACCCGACCTCAAATGGGGTGACGACGACGGCGGCGACGACTTCATCCGCTCGTTGCTCGAGTACATACCCGACGTGGCCTGGCACATCATCCGTCCGCTGCTCAAAGATGCCTTCCGCTGGGGCAAGGTGCCCGACGTCTATCCCTTTCCGCAGCAGCACTACCTCAACTCGCTTTCCCAGGCATGGGCAAACTTGACCATCACGCTCTCCACGACCGAGAGCATGCTGACCGGCTACGTGAACGGCATCACGCAGCAGAGCAACAGTGAGTGGTACGACGCCATGCGCCAGTTCTGCAGCGCGTTGTGGGGGACGACGGCCTGGGGCAGGAACGATCCCGGCTCCCCCTACAAGTGGAGGCACGACACAGCGTCCAGCCCCACCGCGACCCATCCGGTCCTGTCGGTCCTCTTCGACAGCGCCAAAAAGATCAGCGACCTGCTCCGTGAGCTGTCGGAGGCAGCAGTCGAGCTCAACCGCAAGGTCTGGAAGATCTACTTCGAGGCAGTCAAACAGGCGGTCGGCAACATCGACCTCAGCGACGGCTTGGGCATGGACGACGTCGAAGAGGGGGCCAAGACCGTGGGTCGCTTCCTCGGTGGCCTCCTCGAGGCGGGAGCGGAAGTCGGAACCGAGATCACCCTCAACATCGACACAGGCGCCCTGAACGCCGTGGTGGATCATTACACCGCTCGGGTCGAAGCACTGACTCGGCAGTTCCACGGATTGAAATCACACCTGGATGAAGCCAAGCTCAGTGCCCCGGCCTACCACGCGGAAGAAGCCCGGGCGGAGGCATTCGGTGCACGAGCGCTCAACGAATTCAAACATGGGCACCCCTGGGCCAAGAAGAAAGACGTCGACAACGGCGTTTACAAGATCGACCTTGCGAGCGACGAATGGCTGGACGGAGGGCACACCCTGGACAAGCACGTGGGAAAAAGCGACGCCCAACTGGCCCAGCGCCTGCGTGATCAGGGCGATCCTCCGACTGCCGCATGGCCCTACGGCAAGCCCAAGATCGGCTCTGCCTCCACATTCACGACAGTCGAGCAGGCGCAGAAGCTGACCCAGTACAATGTCGATCTCAATTCACCGGAGATCAAAGAATGGCTGGGGCGTCCGCCGAAGGCAGAAAACAATGATCTGAAGCTGCCCATCGATTGCGCCGCTCCGAACGGCGAGGACAGCGGGCGGAGCGTCACCAAGCAACCGAACGGCGTCAATGGTGAAGGCTTCAAGAACAAAGGGCTGAACGCCCAGGCGATCCCGGTCAAAAACGTGAGGACCGTGCTCAAGTACGATCCCTCACTCACTCCGCCTTTCGTCGTTCTGACGTCCATGCCGAGTCTCTGACTGCAGGAGTAGAAATCAACAGCGTTTGGAACCCAGAATCGATGACGTGGGACAACATGGATCCGACCACGCATCCGTTCGACCCCGAGCGAGCACTCGACGTAGTACGTGAAGTGGTCTACTCGGCCGATCCGGAATCAGGCAGGCCCGGAGGCGCGTGGTCGTCCCATTCGGTGGCTCGCGGCTTGGCCGAACGATACGGTCCCTGGGCCTTCGGCTGGTACGGGAACGTGGAGGAGAACCCTGACGCCGGCGCCCTCATCAGACTTCCTCTCCGTGACACCGCCGACGACCTCGAATCCCAGGCCCAGCGGTATACGAATATCCTGCTGGAATGGCGTTCCTGGCTCGAGGACCTGGCTGCGGTGTTCGCCGCCTCTGCTCCTGACGCCGACGCGGACGCGGAAGAACGGCAGCGCTCTCGCGAGCGCGGTGTGGCTCCATTGGTCGCTCTCGTGGTGGAGCGTACGGGCGCCGGCGAGCTGTGGCGCGGCCCCTGCACGCAGGCGCTGGCCTGGTACCTGGAATCCACGGGCATGGCTCCCGAGGCTGCGGAGGAACTGGCGGACGATGTCGTTGACGGGGAGTTCCGGAGTTGGATCGCGCCTGACGCCGAGACGGTGGAGAGGGCACGCCACACCATCGGGAACCATGGTGCGTGACGATCTGCAGAGTTGGCTTCATGTCCGCGAGAAAGTCGATTGGACGGACGTTCCCCATGGACTGGCCGGCCCGATCCGTGGTCGACGCGATGGGCTTCTGACCGCGGCCGCCTTGCGTGACACACCTGGGGACAGCACGCGCGGTGACAGGCTGCGGACCGCCTGGGAGCGGGCGCGTTGTGACGCAGCGGCCGGTGCCTGCCTCGGATTCCACCTGCTGTGCGAGTGGCAGAAGCTGGTACTGGGACTGCCCGACGTCGGTTTCCGCACCTTGCCGGCCTTCGCCAAGGCCGGACGAGAACGGTACGGGCTCAGCGCTGAAACGCCGCGGCTCTTCCATGGATGCCTGGCCGAGAGCGCGGACATGGACGTCCCCCTGGCCGGCCGAGCCGCCCGCGTCTACCTCGACGTCTGCTTCTTCCACCCCTTCCACGACGGCAACGGCCGCGCCGCATTGCTGGCACTCGGCTTCGTGCTGGCACGAGAAGAGGTGTTTCTGGACGAGGTAGGGCCCATCCAGGTCCGCAGGTATGCGGACGACCCTGTCGGAGCGGCCTCGCTGGCCCGGGTCGTTCACACCTTGGCCATGGCAACCGTACGACGAAGCCGGTCGAACCAGCCGGTCGAACCACCGAACAGCCTCTGCGCAGCATCTGTGGACCTCTCGGCAAGAACCCGGCCAGTCCTGCGCCGAGCACCTGAGGGAGGACCACTTGACCCTGCGGGGACCGAAGCGGCCGTGACCCAGGAGAGAGACTGACCAGTATGCGCACCCGAACCGCCACCTACCCCGACCGCGAGACCGCCCAGTGGGCCACCCAGCAGGTCGTCACCGCCAACGAACAGGTCATCCACCGCTGGCTCGCGCAGTCCACACGCGCGAGGCTGACCATCGAGGCGTCCTGGCCCTCCCGGCCCGAACCGGTCGGGCGGGTGCTGCTGCAGGCCATGATGCTGGCCGGCCGCGGGCCGGTGGACGTACGGGCCGCCCGGGTCGTCCTGCGGCGGGACGCCTCCCGCCCGCACGGCTTCGCCGTCCACGCCACGTTCCCCATCTACCTGTAAAGACGCGTGGAGGCTGACCACCGTGCCCCTGAGCCCCCTGGAACACGACCGCCGCTACGGCGAACTCGACCAGGTCATGCGTGCCTACACCGGACAGCCGGCCGACGACACTCCCGACAGGCCGAGTCAGGCCCTGACCGCCTACCTACGCCACACCTGGCACAGCCGGCCCTGGGCTCTCGCCGTCGCCGAGCGACAGTTGCGGGAGTACGCCGACAACCCGCCGGGACGACTACGCCTGCGGCTCGGCGAGTTCTACGCCGTCCTCGACGTCGGCCTGGCCGAGAGCGACGTCCAGCAGTGGTTGTTCTGCCTCGCCGACCACATCAAGCACAGCATCGAGACCGGCGACGTGCCGCCCCCGTCCGTCCCCGCCACTCACTGGGAATGGCACGCGCGCTTTCCCGAACTCGGCCAGTTCCTCGGGGGCTGGTTCTCCCAGGACATGCCGGACGAGTTCGACGACCACGAGGCAGCCGTCGACGACTACCGGAACTCCACGGACCCACAACTCGTGGCCCGGCTCGTCGGGGAACTCCATGAGCTGCTCGCCCTGGACCTGGACGGCAGCGACTACGCACTGGCCGTCGCCGAACTCGGCATGGAGGTCGACCCACCTGCTCCGTACTCAGCCGGCGGCTGGCTGGCGCTCGTTGCCGGGCGACTCTCCGTGCCGACGGCTGAAGACGGTCCGTCTGCCTGAGCAAGACCTGAAAGAAGAGGGGGCGGCCGCAAGACGACGTTGCGACCGCCCCCTCAAGCGGAGGAGCTCACCCTCACGCCCAGGTGATCAGCCTCTTCGGCTGTTCCAGGATCGCCGCCACGTCCGCCAGCACCTTCGAGCCCAGCTCGCCGTCCACCAGGCGGTGGTCGAAGCTGAGGGCCAGGGTGGTGACCTGACGCGGCTTGACCTTGCCCTTGTGGACCCACGGCTGGAGCTTGATGGCGCCGACCGCGAGGATCGCGGACTCGCCGGGGTTGAGGATCGGCGTGCCGGTGTCCACGCCGAAGACGCCGACGTTGGTGATGGTCACCGTGCCGCCCTGCATGGCGGCCGGGGAGGTCTTGCCCTCCCGTGCCGTCGCGACCAGGTCGCTGAGCGCGTCCGCGAGCTGGGGGAGCGTCTTGGCGTGCGCGTCCTTGACGTTCGGCACGATCAGGCCGCGCGGGGTCGCGGCGGCGATGCCCAGGTTCACGTAGTGCTTGACCACGATCTCCTGCGCCGCCTCGTCCCAGGAGGCGTTGATCTCCGGGTTGCGCTTGATCGCGACCAGCAGGGCCTTGGCGATCAGCAGGAGCGGGTTCACCCGCCGGCCCTGCATCTCCTTGTCCTGCTTGAGCTCCTCGACCAGCTTCATCGTGCGGGTCACGTCCACCGTCACGAACTCCGTGACGTGCGGCGCCGTGAACGCCGACCCGACCATCGCCGCCGCGGTCGCCTTGCGCACGCCCTTGATGGGGACACGGGTCTCGCGGGCGCCGTCGTAGGTCGCCACGGGCGCCGGGGCGGGGGTGGCCGCGGGGGCCGGGGCGGCCTGCTCGGCGGCCTTCGGAGCTGCCGCCGCGTGGACGTCCTCGCGCGTGATGATGCCGTCCGGGCCGGACGGGACGACCGTGGTCAGGTCGACGCCGAGGTCCTTGGCCAGCTTGCGCACCGGGGGCTTGGCCAGCGGGCGGGGCTGCTCCGCCACGGGGGCGTGGCCGTTCAGCTCCGCCTGGATCGCCTGGGCCGGTGCCGGCATGGTGACCTCGGGGCCCTTGCGGGGGCGGCGCTTGGTGGAGGAGGTCGCCACGCCGTAGCCGACCAGGACCGGCTGGCGGCCCTCCGGCTTGGGCTCCTCCTCGGACGGGGCGGACTCCGCCTTCGGCTGCTCGGCCGGGGCCGGCACGGGCGCGCCGCCGGCCACCTCGACCGCGATGATGGCCGTGCCCACGTCGACCGTGGTGCCCTCGGGGAAGCGCAGTTCCCGGACCACACCGTCGTAGGGGATGGGGAGTTCGACGGCCGCCTTGGCCGTCTCGACCTCGCACACGACCTGGCCGTCGGTCACGGTGTCACCGGGCTGCACGTACCACTTGAGGATCTCGGCCTCGGTGAGTCCCTCGCCGACGTCCGGCATCTTGAACTCGCGCACGGATGCGTCAGTCATCGTCGTCACGACCTTCTCCTCAGTACGCCAGCGAGCGGTCGACGGCGTCGAGCACGCGGTCCAGGTCCGGCAGGTACTCCTCCTCCAGACGCGCCGGCGGGTACGGGGCGTGGTAGCCGCCGACCCGGAGCACCGGGGCCTCCAGGTGGTAGAAGCAGCGCTCGGTGATCCGGGCGGCGATCTCCGCGCCGGAGCCGAAGAACACCGGCGCCTCGTGGACCACGACCAGGCGGCGGGTCTTCTCCACCGAGGCCTGGATGGCGTCGAAGTCGAGGGGGGAGACCGAGCGCAGGTCCAGGACCTCCAGGTTCTTGCCCTCCTCGGCCGCGGCGGCCGCGACCTCCTGGCAGAGCTTCACCATCGGGCCGTAGGCGGCCAGGGTGAGGTCGGTGCCCTCGCGGACCACCTGCGCCTTGTGCAGGGGCGCCGGGATCGCCTCGACGTCCACCTCGGCCTTGTCCCAGTAGCGGCGCTTCGGCTCGAAGTAGATCACCGGGTCGTCGCTCTGGATGGCCTGCTGCATCATCCAGTACGCGTCGGAGGCGTTGGAGGGGCTCACGATCTTCAGGCCCGCGACGTGCGCGAACAGGGCCTCGGGGGACTCCGAGTGGTGCTCGACCGCGCCGATGCCGCCGCCGTAGGGGATGCGGACGACGACCGGCAGCTTGACCTTGCCCAGCGAGCGGGCGTGCATCTTGGCGAGCTGGGTGACGATCTGGTCGTAGGCCGGGAAGACGAAGCCGTCGAACTGGATCTCCACCACCGGGCGGTAGCCGCGCAGGGCCAGGCCGATCGCGGTGCCGACGATGCCGGACTCGGCGAGCGGGGTGTCGATGACCCGGCTCTCGCCGAAGTCCTTCTGCAGGCCGTCGGTGACCCGGAAGACACCACCGAGCTTGCCGACGTCCTCGCCCATGACGAGGACCTTGGGGTCGGTGTCCAGGGCGCGGCGCAGCGACTCGTTGATGGCCTTGGCCATCGCCATCTTCTCGGCCATCTCAGTGACCCCCTTCAGCATCGGCGAACGACGCCTGGTAGGCGGCGAACTGCGCTCGCTCCTCGTCGACGAGCGCGTGCCCGTCCGCGTACACGTTCTCGAAGATGGCGAAGTGGTCCGGGTCGGGCATGGCGCGGACCGCTTCGCGCACTCGTTTGCCCAACGCCTCGGACTCGGCCTCGAGTTCCGCGAAGAATCCCTCGTCCGCGTGGTTTGACGCCTCCAGGTACCGGCGAAGCCGCAGGATCGGATCCTTCGCCTCCCAGGCCAGCCGCTCCTCGTCGCCCCGGTAGCGCGTGGGGTCGTCGGAGGTGGTGTGGGCGCCCATGCGGTAGGTGTACGCCTCGACCAGGGTCGGGCCCTCGCCGTTGCGGGCGCGCTCCAGGGCCCACTTGGTGACCGCGAGGCAGGCCAGCACGTCATTGCCGTCCACCCGGACGCCGGGGAAGCCGTAGCCCTGGGCGCGCTGGTACAGCGGCACGCGGCTCTGCTTCTCGGTGGGCTCGGAGATCGCCCACTGGTTGTTCTGGCAGAAGAACACGACGGGGGCGTTGTAGACCGCGGAGAAGGTGAACGATTCGGCTACGTCGCCCTGGCTGGAGGCGCCGTCGCCGAAGTAGGCGATGACCGCCGAGTCCGCGCCGTCCTTGGCCACGCCCATCGCGTAGCCGGTGGCGTGCAGCGTCTGGGAGCCGATGACGATCGTGTACAGGTGGAAGTTGTTGCTGTTGGGGTCCCAGCCGCCGTTGTTCACACCGCGGAACATGCCGAGCAGGTTGGTCGGGTCGACGCCGCGGCACCAGGCGACGCCGTGCTCGCGGTAGGTCGGGAAGACGTAGTCGTCGTCGTTCAAAGCCCGGCCCGAGCCGATCTGGGCGGCCTCCTGGCCCAGCAGGGACGCCCACAGGCCCAGCTCACCCTGGCGCTGCAGGGCGGTGGCCTCGGCGTCGAAGCGGCGGGTGAGCACCATGTCGCGGTACAGGCCGCGCAGCTCTTCGGGGGTGATGCCGGCGACGTAGCCGTCGTACTCGGCGTTCTTGACCCGCTTGCCCTCGGGCGTCAGAAGCTGCACCAGGTCGGTGTCGGCGGTCTTCTTCGCGGTGGCGCGGGTGGTGCTGGTGCGCTTGGTCCCGGTGCCGCGCGACTTGTCGCCGGCCGTACCGGTCTTGCTGCCGGTGGTGCCGGCCTTCCCTGCGGCGCTGCGTCGCGGCTGGCGCGCGGCACTGCTGTCCACGGTCACGTGTGCTCCTCCGTCGTTCCGGCCCCCGGGGTTGCCGGTAGGCCAGTGCGGCTCACCTGTTTCGACCACCGGGCACGGGGTGGGTGCCACTCGGCCGGGAACAGGCGTGACAGGTGCCCCGGCGAGCGCCCTGCGACCATTACGTTACCCAGTGCTCCACATTTCTGTGAAACCCCACCTGACCTGCGTTTTTGCTTGGATTTCCAAGTAAATCGCGGCGATGTGGAAGCGTGCTGGTCACAGCCTTGCGGCAAGGCCGGAGCACCCGCACGTTATCCCGCTCACCCGGGTCACGGGAAGAGTTTGTGTCCGAGAGTGTCCGGTGTACGAAGGCGGCGAAATCGGGTTCTTTGCGGGCCCTTCGCTCCGGCCGTCCGGCGGGTTGTTTCCCCGGATTTTTAAGTCAGACCTTTAAAGGTGGCGGTGCGGCCGCACCTGACCGAATGCGATCGGCCGCGACCGAGCGTGACAAGCCCCAGCTCACGGCCGGTTTTCCGTGCCCTAGCATCTGCCGCGTGCCGCGCTCTTGTGTACCACCCGCCGTGCCCCACGCGCCCCCTCTGAGCACCCTGCTGCGCCTGTACGCCGCCGGTACCGCGCTGACCTGCGAACCCGTCGACCAGGGCCTGCTCAACCGCGGCTACCGGCTGTGCACCACCCGCGGCCGCTACTTCCTCAAGCACCACTTCGACCCCGACACCGCCGATCCGGCCGCCATCGAGCGCCGGCACCGGGCCACCCAGCGCCTCGCCGACCTCGGCGTCCCGGTCGCCCCGCCACTCGCGCACCGCGAGGGCCGCACCGTCGCCGTCATCGGCGGCCACGCCTACGCGCTGCACCCGTGGATCGACGGCAGACACCGGCACGGCGGCCAGCTCACCCCTGCCGAGAGCGCGCGCCTCGGCGCGCTGCTGGGCGCCGTGCACGCCTGTCTGGAGCGCGTGATGCCGCCGAAGCGGCGCACCCGCCCCGCCACGAGCCCGCACCCCGTGGAGAGCGCGGACCCGGCCGACACCTTCGCCCTCATCGACGACCTGCTCGCCCACGTGCGCCGGCACCACCCCGCCGACGCCTTCGACGAGCTGGCCCGGCACCGCCTCCTGGAGCGCCGTGCGCTGCTGGAGCAGCACGCGGACCGGCGCCCGCCGCGCGGCGGCTCGGTGGGCTGGGTGCACGGCGACTTCCACCCGTTCAACCTGCTCTACAAGGACGACGCCCCGGCGGCCATCGTCGACTGGGACCGGCTCGGTGTGCAGCCCCGCGCCGAGGAGGCCGTACGCGCCGCCGTGATCTTCTTCGTGCGCGCCGGCGGCACCCTGGACCTGCCGAAAGTGCGCGCCTACGCGCGCGCGTACCGGCGCGCGGCCGGCGCCCCGCCCTCGGAGCTGGCCGCGGCCGTGCGCCGGGTGTGGTGGGAGCGGCTGAACGACTTCTGGATGCTGCGCTGGCACTACGAACGCGGCGACACGCGCGCAGACTGCCAGTTCCCGGCCGCGTCGGCCCTCGCGGTGTGGTGGACGCGCGAGTACGACGCGGTGTGCGACGCGTTCGTGCGATGACCGGCCGGACCGCGTCACCTCAGGGTGACGCGGTCACGGGCCCGCCGGTGTCGTTCAGGGGGTGGATCCGCCCAGATCGCCGACCGTCGTGTTGCCGGCCGCGTTGCCGTTGCCGCCGCTGGCGGGGTCCCCGCCCGTGCCGCCGGCCGTGGTGCCGTCGGTGGTGCCGCCGTCGTTCGTCCCCCCGCCGGTGCCACCGTCGTTGCTGCCCCCGTTGGCGCCGCCGGTCGACGGCTTCGAGGACTGCGGCGACGACGGCTGCGTGTTCGACGGCTCGCCGGTCGGCTCCGTGGGCTGCGTCTGCGACGGGGTGTACGACGGCGTGTAGCCGGACCCGTTGCCCGTGTCCGACCCGTTGTTGTTGTTGGTGTCCGACGGCTGGCCGGTGTTGTCGTCGGTCGGTTCCGAGGTGGCCGAGTCGTCCTTCGTGCTCGTGGAGTGGGTCGCCGGCGGCTTGGTGTCGGTGCCGCCGCCACCACCGGCGCCCGCACCCTTCATGGCCAGCGCGACGCCCGCCGCGATCGCGATGACCGCGAGGACGGCGAGGATCCACAGCTTGCCGCGGCCGCTGCCCCTGTTGCCGTGGCCCTCGAAGCCGCCGTCGTCGCCGCCGTAGCCCGCGGGAAGGATCGGCTGCGGGATCTGCGTGGTGCCGGAGCCGTCCATCGGGTGCGACATGGCGGTCGTGCCCGCGAAGCCGCCCGCCGGGGTGTGCCGGCCGTCGTGCATGTCGACGGGGCCGGTGTTCCAGGTGCCGGTGTGGCCGCCCTGGTCGTACAGCATCTGCAGGGCGTACTGGACCAGGCCGCGCATCTCCTCGGCCGTCTGGAACCGGTCGTCCGGCTCCTTGGCGAGGGAGCGCATGACCAGGCCGTCCAGCTCCGGCGGGCAGCCGTCGGAGGTCTGCGACGGCGGGGTCGGCAGGTCCTGGACGTGCTGGTAGACCACCGACAGTGGGGTCTCGCCGGTGAACGGCGGCCGCAGGGCCAGGAGCTCGTAGAGCAGGCAGCCGGTCGCGTACAGGTCGGAGCGGTGGTCGACGGCCTTGCCGAGCGCCTGCTCCGGGGACAGGTACTGCGGGGTGCCCATGACCATGCCGGTCTGCGTCATCGTCGTGGACGCGCCGTGCAGCGCGCGGGCGATGCCGAAGTCCATCACCTTGACGGCGCCGCTGTTGGTGATGATCACGTTGGCGGGCTTGATGTCGCGGTGCACGATGCCGTGCTGGTGCGAGTAGGCGAGCGCCTCCAGCACGCCGGAGACGATGATCAGCGCCTGCTCGGGGCCGGGCGCCTCCGCGTTCATCAGCAGGTCGCGGATGGTGCGGCCCTCGACCAACTCCATCACGATGTACGGCACCGACTGGCCGCCCACCATGTCCTCGCCGGAGTCGTACACGGCGACGATCGCGTGGTGGTTGAGCCCGGCGACCGACTGCGCCTCGCGCGTGAAACGGGCCTTGGAGACCGGGTCCTCGGCCAGGTCCGCGCGGAGCAGCTTGACCGCGACCGTGCGGCCCAGGCGCACGTCCTCGGCCGCGAACACCTCGGCCATGCCGCCCCGGCCGAGCCGGTGCGTGAGCCGGTACCGGCCGTCGCCGACGAGCCCTCCGTTGCCCCACATCTCCGGCGCGTCCGACATGCCGCCGCCAGTCGCCTCGGGGTCGGACGGGCCCTGGGCGCGCTGCGTCTGTGCCATCAGTCCTCGCCGTCGTTTCTGCCCGCGGTGCGCGCGGTGTTGTCACGGTCTCCGTCGGCCCACGCTACAGCCTTCGTGGGGGCCACCGGTCCTGAACCGGATCCGGGGCCGGCCCGAGACGGACCGGCCATCAAACCTCCAGCACGCGCTGTCGTGCAAATTCTGTGTGCCGGTCGTACGGCCGCTGTAACGCTTGCACGACGCTTCTTGCGCGTACGGTCACGGAACGGGCACCGAGCTTGACGTGTCGGTGCCCTGGGGCAGACTTGGCCGGGAATGACACATTCGATCAAGGCCTGTTCGCGGGGTGACGGCGCGCCGGACGGCCAGTGGGGGACGCGGAGAGATGAGCCAGGACGGCGCACACGGCCGGTACGCGGGGCAGGCGCTGGCCGGCGGCCGCTACCAGCTGCGCGACTTGCTCGGCCAGGGCGGCATGGCCTCGGTGCACCTGGCGTACGACGCCGTGCTGGACCGCCAGGTCGCCATCAAGACGCTGCACACGGAACTCGGCCGGGAGCAGGCCTTCCGAGAGCGCTTTCGCCGTGAGGCCCAGGCCGTGGCGAAGCTCACGCACACCAATGTCGTCTCGGTCTTCGACACGGGCGAGGACGAGCTGGACGGGATGGCGACGCCGTACATCGTCATGGAGTACGTCGAGGGCCGTCCGCTCGGCTCGGTCCTCGAGGAGGACATCCGGCAGTACGGCGCCATGCCCGCCGACAAGGCGCTGAAGGTCACCGCGGACGTGCTGGCCGCGCTGGAGATCAGCCATGAGATGGGGCTGGTCCACCGCGACATCAAGCCGGGCAACGTGATGGTGACCAAGCGCGGTGTGGTCAAGGTCATGGACTTCGGCATCGCCCGCGCCATGCAGTCCGGTGTCACGTCGATGACACAGACCGGCATGGTGGTCGGCACCCCTCAGTACCTCTCGCCCGAGCAGGCCCTCGGCCGCGGCGTGGACGCCCGCTCCGACCTGTACTCGGTCGGCATCATGCTGTTCCAGCTGGTCACCGGGCGGCTGCCGTTCGACGCGGACTCCCCGCTGGCGATCGCGTACGCGCATGTGCAGGAGGAGCCGGTGGCTCCGTCCTCGATCAACCGTTCGCTGCCTCCGGCGGTGGACGCGCTGGTCGCCCGCGCGCTGAAGAAGAACCCGAACGAGCGGTTCCCGACCGCCGAGGCCATGCGCGACGAGTGCCTGCGGGTGGCCGCCTCCGTCCAGGCCGCTCCGCCGAGCATCGTGCCGGGCGCCGGGCCTCAGCAGAGCGGCGCCGGGGTCGGGTCCGCGGTGTTCCCGCCGGTCGACCAGTCGGCCCAGGCGCCCGCCGGACCGGTTCGGACGCCGTACCAGCCGGGGCCGTACGGCCCGCACACGCCCGCTCAAACCGGTCCCGCGCCGTCCTACGGCTACCCGCAGCAGGCCGGCTACCAGACGCCTCCGGCGGGCTACGGACCGCAGAGCCCGTCGACCCCGCCGCCGTACGTCATGTCGCCGCAGACCTCCGTTCAGCCGTCGGGCTCCGGTGGCGGCAGGGGCAACAAACCGGTGATCATCGGCTCGGTCGCGGTGTCGCTCGTCGCGGTCGTGGCCCTGGTCGTGGCGCTGACGCTGAACAACCACGGCGGCGACGACAAGGGCGGCGGAGGGAGCCCCTCGGCGTCCGCCTCCCACCGGGCCGGCTACCGCGGGCCGGACACCACCCGCGTGATCGACAAGGCCAAGTGCACCGAGCCGCAGAAGGCGTGGGACGACGCGAAGAAGGTCGAGCTGCCCGACTTCCGGTACAAGGACATCAACTCGGTGAAGGCGTGCTTCCAGGCGGCGGGCTGGCAGTACCGCATCAAGAAGGTGGACGACAACACCTGGGGCGACGGGACCGTGCTGGACCAGTTCCCCTCTGAGGGCTCGGACGTCGACCCGAAGGACCCGGGCACCATCGAGCTGAGCGTCTCGACGGGCAACCCGCCGCAGTGACACGCGGGAAAGGGCCCGGCGGTTCGTCCGCCGGGCCCTTTCCCGCGTCCGGGTCCCGAGCCGTCCGGGACGTCGGGCCTTCTACAGGTACGGACCGCCGGACCGGCCCCCCGTGCGGGGGTCGTCGCCCTCGTGGCCCGCCACGCCGGGCGGCAGCGCGCGGCGCATCTGCTCCAGCTGGGCCCGAGCGGCCATCTGCTGGGCGAACAGCGTCGTCTGGATCCCGTGGAAGAGGCCCTCCAGCCAGCCCACCAACTGCGCCTGGGCGATGCGCAGTTCCGCGTCGCTCGGGGTCACGTCGTCGGTGAACGGCAGGGACAGCCGCTCCAGTTCCTCCACCAGCTCCGGCGCGAGGCCGTCCTCCAGCTCCTTCACCGAGCTGGCGTGGATCTCCTTCAGCCGCACCCGGCTGGCCTCGTCCAGGGGAGCCGCGCGCACCTCCTCCAGGAGCTGCTTGATCATGCTGCCGATCCGCATGACCTTGGCAGGCTGCTCGACCTGTTCCGTGACCGGAGTCTCGCGGGAGTCGTCGTCCCCGTTGCCACCGCCGAGCGCCATCCCGTCCTGACCCACGACGAGGATCTGCGGATTCTCCGGCGACCGTTCGTTCCTCGGCATCTCCATGTCGCCATTCTCTCGCACGCGTACACCTCATCAGCGTGGTGCCCCCCGGAGCCACTGATCCACCGTGTAGACCCGTCGGCCCAATCCGGAATGCCCTTCAAATCGCCGAATGTGAGGCTTGTCTGCATCCGTTCATCCACCCATCACGACACTCCGGGCTCCGGGAGGTCACCGACGTGACTCCATGGCTGCGACTCAAGCTCCGCACTCTTCGGCTGCTGGTCGTCCTCACGACGGCTCTGCCGGCGTACGGCACGGCCGCCGCGTACGCCACCGAACCCGGCGCACCGCGTTCCTCCCCCAGTTCCTCCCCCTCCGGCCACCTGAGCCCCGGCCACGACCCCTCCGGCCACCCCGGCCCCGGCCACGACCCCTCCGACCACCCGGGCCGCGATCACGACCACGAGCACACCCCGAGCGACCAGTCCCGGCCGCCCATGCCCTCCGACTCCGCGTCCGCCTCGTACACCCCGGCCGCCGAGCCGTCGCGGGCCGGGAGCGGGGCCGGGGAGGGACGGCTGCGCCCGGGCCGGCCGGACGGGCCCATGGCGCACAGGGAGGGCGACGACGACGAATCCGTGCCCACCCGCTCCTCCGACTCCGCCGCCGCACAGCCGGAGGAGCCGGAGATCGCGGACACCCCGGAGCAGTCGCCGACGTCCTCGCCGCCGCCCGCCGAAGCCGGCCTCGACCCCGCCCGGCCCTCGGCGGGGGCCCAGAGCGCCGGCGACACGGACGGACCGGTCCTGCGCATCCTGCCGCTGGGCAGCGGCCTGGTCCTGATCGGGCTGGGCCTCGGTCTGGCCTTCCTGGGCCTGAGACTCCGCAAGAGCTGACCGCCGCGCCGGCAGGCGCGCGGGTGCGGCGGCCCGGTGGGACGCGGGGGTGCCTCCTGCGCGAGGCACCCCCGTGACGCCGTTACGGCGCCACCAGCAGCACCTTGCCGATGTGACCGCTCTCCTCCACGACCTGGTGCGCCTCACGGGCCTGCGGCATCGGCACTTCGCGGTCCACGACCGGCCGGACATGACCGGCGGCGAGCAGCGGCCACACATGCTCGCGCACCGCGGCGACGATCGCCGCCTTCTCGTCCAGCGGACGTGCCCGCAGCGAGGTCGCGCTGATGGCGGCCCGCTTGCTCAGCAGCGCGCCGATGTTCAGCTCGCCCTTGGACCCGCCCTGCATCCCGATGATCGCCAGACGCCCGTTGACGGCGAGCGTCTGCACATTGCGGTCGAGGTACTTGGCGCCCATGTTGTCGAGGATGACGTCGGCACCCGCCCCGTCGGTGGCCTGCCTGACCTCGGCGACGAAGTCCTGCTCGCGGTAGTTGACGAGAATGTCCGCGCCGAGCTCGGCGCAGTACTCGAGCTTCTCCTTGGTCCCCGCGGTCACCGCGACCTTGGCGCCGACGGCCTTGGCCAGCTGGATCGCCATGGTGCCGATGCCGCTGGAGCCGCCGTGCACGAGCAGCGTCTCCCCGGGACGCAGGTGCGCGATCATGAACACGTTGGACCAGACCGTGCACACCACCTCCGGCAGCGCCGCCGCCCGCTTGAGGCCGACGCCCTCGGGCACGGGCAGCAGCTGCCCGGCCGGTACGGCGACCTTCTGGGCGTAGCCGCCGCCCGCAAGGAGCGCACACACCTCGTCGCCGACGGCCCAGCCGGACACCCCGGCGCCGATCGCGGCGATCCTTCCGGAGCACTCCAGGCCGGGGTAGGGGGAGGCGCCGGGCGGCGGGTTGTAGAAGCCCTGCCGCTGCAGGATGTCGGCGCGGTTCACGGCGCTGGCCACCACCTCGACCAGCACCTCGCCCTCGCCGGGCACCGGATCGGGGACCTCGTCCCAGACCAGCGCCTGCGGACCACCAGGTTCGGGAATCGTGATCGCATGCATGCCGGTGACGCTACTCCCCTGGGCGGTTTCCGGCCGCGCAGACCGCTGGGTGGCGGGGCGGGGGCCGGGTGTCCGGGTGGTGCGGGCCCGGACGTTTCACGTGAAACACACCCCGATCCCCACCGCCGCCCAGGGCAGGTCCAGCAGCTCCGCCTCCTCGCCCTGTTCGGCCCCGCCCGGCGGGACGACGGCCAGGGCGTCGGCGGCGGCGATGCCGCGCAGCATGGCCGGCCCGTTGTAGCGCAGCGGTACGGCACGGTCACCGCGCAGCACCACGGGGACGAGCCGGGTGTCGTGCGGATGCCCCTGCACCGCCTCCTTCAGCGGCAGCGCGTACGGCTCCGGGGCCGGCCGTGCGGCCAGGGTCCGCAGCAGTGGTTCGGCGAGCGTGAGCAGACCGGAGACGGCCGCCAGGGGGTTGCCGGGCAGGCCGACGAGGTGCTGGCCGTCCTTGGTGCGGGCCAGCAGCATGGGGTGACCGGGGCGCACCTTGACGCCGTCGACGAGGAGTTCCGCGCCGATGCGCTCCAGGGTGGGGTGGACGTGGTCCACGGGGCCGCCGGCGGTGCCTCCGGTGGTGACGACCAGGTCGGCCGCGGAACCGGTGACGGCCTTGCGCAGGGCCCTGGCGTCGTCGCCGATCCGGCGTACCGCGACGACGTCGGCGCCGAGCGACCGCAGCCAGGGCGGCAGCATGGGGCCGAGCGCGTCCCGGATCAGCCCGTCGTGCGGACGGCCCTCGGTGAGCAACTCGTCGCCGAGCACGAGAACTTCCACGCGGGGCCGGGGCACGACGGTCACGGTGTCGTATCCGGCCGCCGCGGCGAGCCCCAGGACGGCGGGGGTGATCAGGGTGCCGACGGGCAGCAGCTGATCGCCGGTGCGGCACTCCTGGCCGCGCGGGCGGATGTCCTGGCCGTGCGCCACGTCCCGGGTGGCGTGCAGCCGGCCCTGGGAATCGGTGCGGCCGTGTTCGCTGCGCAGTACGGCGGTGGTGTCGGCAGGGATGCGGGCGCCGGTCGCGATGCGGACGGCCTCGCCGTCGGTGAGCGGCCCGGGCTGCGCATGCCCGGCGAGTACGCCCTCGTCGCGCACCTCCCACGGTCCGGGACCGGCGACCGCCCAGCCGTCCATCGCGGAGGTGTCGAAGGAGGGCAGGTCGGTGAGCGCGTCAAGGGGCGCGGCCAGGACCAGGCCGAGGGCGTCGCCGAGCGGCACGGACACCGGGCTGCGGCGGACGCCGGACCGGGCGGCCCGGGCGGCGATGTCGCCGGCCTGCGCCCACGGGGTGGCCCGGTGCCGCTCGCGGCGCCCCTCGGGTGCCGGGGCGGGGACACGGCCGGTGTTGTCGTCCTTGGCTTCCCTCACGAGGGCCAGGGCCTCCTCGACGTCGAGGTCGTCGCGGTCCTCCGCGGGCGCCCCGGCCCGGGTGCCGGGGGCGGTCATCCGGCGTCCGGGGCGCTCGGGCCCCCGCCGTTGTCGTCCTTGCGCCCTCTGTGCTCTTCCTCCCAGCGCTGGGCCAGCGCGGCGGCCTTGCGGGCGGCCTCCGCCACGGCCTCGGGGCCGCCGTTGCCCCGGGCCGCGGCATAGCCGACGAGGAACGTGGTCAGCGGGGCGGCCGGCCGGTCCACGCCGTGCGCGGCGTCACGGGCCAGGTCGAGCAGACCGCGGATGTCGACGTCCAGGTCGATGCCCAGTTCGTCCTTGACTGCGGAGATCCATTCATCCAACACGTGCCCATGCTCCCTGATGCGTGCCCTGGCGTCGGCGATGTCGTCCCAGGTGTCGCAGTCGAAGGACGCGAGCGGGTCCGGGACGCGGGTGAGTCGGAGGGCGCCGGTCAGCCGGCGCAGGGGCAGACCGGTGAGACCGTCCGGCCCGGTGGCGAGGCCGGCCAGCTCGCGGCGCAGCGCGGCCGTGCGGTAGGCGGCCACGAGCGGCTGGTCCCGGCCGTCCGCGTCGGTGAGCAGCGCGCCGTCGGCACCGGTCTGCCCGAGGGCGGCCAACAGGCGGTGCAGCGTGACCGGTTCGAGAAAGGGCAGGTCGGCGGAGAGGACGACGGTGTGCTCGGCCGTGGCCTGAC
Organism: Streptomyces sp. AF1A; assembly: GCF_047340315.1. Lineage (NCBI taxonomy): Bacteria > Bacillati > Actinomycetota > Actinomycetes > Kitasatosporales > Streptomycetaceae > Streptomyces > Streptomyces sp. AF1A. The sequence goes on along the minus strand of NZ_JBLEBI010000004.1, from coordinate 44,573 downwards.
GCAGCCCCGCCTCCAGGGCGGCGACCGGTCCGGCGCCGGGCGGCTCCTCGCGCGCCCAGCGCACCGGGCGCACGGTGGGCCGGGGTGCCGCCACGACGACGGTCGTACGGGCGCCCGCGCAGGCGGTGAGCACCCGGTCGAGCAGCGCGCGGCCGCCGACCCGGACCCCGGGCTTGTCCGCACCGCCCAGCCGCCGGGCGGCGCCGCCGGCCAGCACGACGACGTCGTACGGCACGGCGGGCGCGGGCGCGGCGGTGGCGTTGTCGGTCACTCCCCGAGTATGCGTGCCGAGCTGATCACAGGGAACCGATGGACCGGGACGCGAAGCGCGGGGAACGCCCGCGAAGGCCGTCCCCCGCCGCGTCCCGTCAGGTCACAGGGTGCGCAGGAGCACCGCCGGCTGCTCCACGCAGTCCGCCACGTACCGCAGGAAGCCGCCCGCCGTACCGCCGTCGCACACCCGGTGGTCGAAGGTGAGCGAGAGCTGCACGACCTGGCGCACCGCCAGCTCGCCCTCGTGCACCCAGGGCTTGGGGACGATGCGGCCGACGCCGAGCATGGCGGCCTCGGGGTGGTTGATGATCGGCGTGGAGCCGTCGACCCCGAAGACCCCGTAGTTGTTCAGCGTGAAGGTGCCGCCGGTGAGTTCGCCGGGGGTCAGCGTCCCGGCGCGGGCGGCCTCGGTCAGCCGGGCGAACTCGGCGGTGAGCGACTCGGCGTCGCGCGCATGGGCGTCCCGGACCACCGGCACGACCAGGCCCCGGTCGGTCTGCGCCGCGAACCCGAGGTGCACCTGTTCGAGCTGAACGACCTCGCGGGCCTCCGTGTCGACGAAGGAGTTCAGCTCGGGGAAGCGGGCCAGCGCGGCCGTGCAGACGCGGGCGAGCAGCGCGAGAAGGGAGATCTTCGGTCCTCCGGCCGCGTTCATCGCGGCCCGCGCGCGCATGAGTTCCGTCGCGTCGGCGTCGACCCAGCAGGTCGCCTCGGGGATCTCGCGGCGGCTGCGGGAGAGCTTGTCGGCGACGGCTCCGCGGACGCCCTTGAGGGGGATGCGGATGCCGCCCCGCGGGGCCGTGGCGGCACGGGCCGGCTCCTGAGCCGGGGCAGCCGTGGCGGCCTTCGCGCGCAGGGCGCCCTCGACGTCCGCGCGCAGGATCAGCCCGTCGGGCCCGGAGCCGGACAGCTGCCGCAGGTCCACGCCGCCCTCCCGGGCGAGCCGGCGCACCAGCGGGGAGATCACGGGCACGGGACCGTCGGCGCGCGTGGGTGCGGGCGCTGCCGGAGCGGGCTGCCTCGCCTGTCCGTTCGCGACCGTGGTCGAGCGCACCCTGCGGCGCCGCGCGGGCGCCTCGGAGGTGCCGTAGCCGACCAGGACGTTGCCGGACCCTCCGGAGTCGCCCCCGGCGGCCGGTTCGCCGACCGCCACTGTCAGCAGCGGGGCGCCGACGGGCAGTTCCGCGCCCTCCTCCCCGAAGCGGGCGGTGACCACGCCGCTGTAGGGGCAGGGCACCTCGACCATCGCCTTGGCCGTCTCGACCTCGACGACCGGCTGGTCGACGGCGACCACGTCACCGACCTGGACCAGCCAGCGGACGATCTCCGCCTCGGTGAGTCCCTCGCCGAGGTCGGGAAGCCTGAACTCCAGCACCTGTGCCATCAGCGCTCGGCCTCCCACTGCAGCCGGGCCACGGCGTCCAGGATGCGGTCGACGCCGGGCAGGTGGTGCCGCTCCAGCATGGGCGGCGGGTAGGGGATGTCGAACCCGGCCACGCGCAGCACGGGGGCCTCCAGGTGATGGAAGCAGCGCTCGGTGATGCGGGCCGCGATCTCGCCGCCCGGCCCGCCGAATCCGGTGGACTCGTGCACGACGACCGCACGTCCGGTGCGCCGGACGGCCGCGCAGACCGTCTCGTCGTCGAACGGCACCAGGGAGCGCAGGTCGATCACTTCCAGGTCCCAGCCCTCGGCCTGCGCGGCCTCGGCGGCCTCCAGGCAGACGGGCACGGAGGGGCCGTAGGTGATCAGGGTGGCGCTGCGGCCCGGGCGGCGCACGACCGCGCGCCCGATGGGCTCCACGTCCGTGGGCTGCTCGGGGTTCCAGGCGTCCTTCGACCAGTACAGCCGCTTGGGCTCCAGGAAGACGACCGGGTCGTCGGATGCGATGGCCTGGCGCAGCAGCCCGTAGGCGTCGGCGACGGTCGCGGGCGTGACCACGTGCAGGCCTGGGGTGGCCATGTAGTAGGCCTCGGAGGAGTCGCTGTGGTGCTCGACGCCGCCGATGCCGCCGCCGTAGGGGATGCGGACGGTGATCGGCAGGGGCATCTTCCCGCGGGTGCGGTTGCGCATCCGGGAGACATGGCTGATCAGCTGCTCGAACGCCGGGTAGGCGAAGGCGTCGAACTGCATCTCCACCACCGGACGCAGGCCGTACATGGCCATGCCGACGGCGGCGCCCAGGATGCCGGCCTCGGCGAGCGGGGTGTCGGTGCAGCGGTCCTCGCCGAACTCCTTGGCGAGGCCGTCGGTGATGCGGAAGACACCGCCGAGGGTGCCGACGTCCTCGCCCATGACATGCACGGCGGGGTCGGCGGCCATCGCGTCGCGCAGCGCGCGCGTGAGGGCCTGCGCCATGGTGGCGGGCTTGACGGCGACGGTGGTCATCGGGCGCCGCCTTCCGGCTCGCCGTGCGTCCCGTGCCCGTCCTGCTCGGCCTCCAGTTCGGCCCGCAGCAGGGCGCGCTGTTCGCGCAGTTGGGCGGTGGTCTCGGCGTAGACGTGGTCGAAGATTTCCATGGGGTTCAGTTCGGGGTCCTGGTTCATGCGCTCGCGCAAGGAGGCGGCCATCGCCTCGGCTTCCTCCCGTACGGCGTCGAGGCCGGCCTCGTCGATCAGGCCGCGCGCGGTCAGTTCCGCCTCCAGCAGCCGGATCGGGTCGTGGGCGCGCCAGGCCTCGACCTCGGCCTCGCCGCGGTAGCGGGTGGCGTCGTCGGCGTTGGTGTGGGCGTCGATGCGGTACGTCACCGCCTCCACGAGGGTCGGTCCGCCGCCCGCGCGCGCGTGGCGCACGGCGTCGCTGAGGACCTCGTGCACGGCGGCGGCGTCGTTGCCGTCGACCAGGCGGCCCGGCATGCCGTACCCGACGGCCTTGTGGGCCAGGGAGGGCGCGGCGGTCTGCTTGGCGAGCGGGACGGAGATGGCGAAGCCGTTGTTCTGCACGAGGAAGACGACCGGTGCCTGCCAGACGGCGGCGAAGTTCAGCGCCTCGTGGAAGTCGCCCTCGCTGGTACCGCCGTCGCCGACCATGGCGAGCGCGACCACGTCGTCGCCCTTGATGCGGGCGGCGTGGGCGAGGCCGACGGCGTGCGGCAACTGGGTGGCGAGCGGGGTGCTGAGGGGGGCGACCCGGTGGGCGTAGGGGTCGTAGCCGCTGTGCCAGTCGCCGCGCAGCAGGGTGAGGGCCTCGACGGGATCCACGCCCCGGGCGACGACCGCGAGGGTGTCGCGGTAGCTGGGGAAGAGCCAGTCGCGCTCTTCGAGGACCAGGGCGGCGGCGACCTCACAGGCCTCCTGGCCGGTGCTGGAGGGGTAGACGGCGAGGCGGCCCTGCTTGGTGAGCGCGGTGGCCTGCGTGTTGTACCGGCGGCCGCGCACCAGGTGCGCGTGCAGCCGGCGCAGCAGGTCCGGGTCGGCCTTGGCGGCCGCCTCGGTGCCGAGGACGCGGTGGGGCTCGGCGTCGGGCAGCAGCGGCGCAGGATCCATACGGGGCTGCCAGGCGGGCGGCGGCGATGGCCGGTACGCGCCCCGCTGCTCCAGAACCGTCATGACGGCACCTCCTCGTGGGAGCGGCTACGGGAGGCGCGTCGGCTGTGAGGCGCCTCACCTACCGATTGTTCGGTCGTCGGCACATTTTGGCTACAGCCCCCACCAGGCTGTGGACAAACGGTTCTCCACAGCCTGGAATGAACGCAGGACGTCCACGGCGAGGGAGCGGGGGGCAATGGCAGCTGAACAAATGGCCGACGGGCCGCAGGACGGCGTCCCGCTGCCGCCGCGTCCGCTGGACGCGATCGACCAGGACATCCTGAAGATCCTCCAGGCGGACGGCCGCGCCTCGATACGGTCCGTGGCCGAACGCGTCCACGTCTCGCGGGCCAACGCCTACGCGCGCATCAACCGGCTGGTCGAGGACGGGGTGATCCGGGGGTTCGGCGCGCGCGTGGACCACGAGCGGGCGGGCCACGGCACGTCGGCGTACATCACGCTGAAGATCGTCCAGAACACCTGGCGCACGGTGCGCGAGCAGCTCCGCCAGCTGCCGGGCGCCTCCCACATCGCACTGGTGGGAGGCGACTTCGACGTGCTGCTGCTGGTGCACACGCCCGACAACAGGGCGCTGCGCGAGCTGGTGCTCACTCGGCTCCAGGCGATTCCGGAGGTGCTGAGCACCCGCACGCTGCTGGTGTTCGAGGAGGAGGACCTGGAGCCGGAGTCCTGAGACCGCGCGCGGCCCGGCTCAGCCCCTGCGCAGTCCCGCGAAGACCAGCCGCACGACCGCGTCGGCCACCTCGCGGCCCGTGGCGCCCCGGGCGTCCGGCCGGTACCACTCCACCACGGAGTTGATCATGCCGAAGACCAGGCGGGTGGCGAGCCGCACCTCCACGTCCCCGCGCACGTCCCCGTCGGCGGCGGCCGCCTTCAGCAGCTCGGCCACCCGGTGGTCGAAGTCGCGGCGCCGCTCCAGGGCCCACCGCTCGGTGGCGGTGTTGCCGCGCACGCGCAGCAGCAGCGTGACGTAGGGCAGCTCGGCTATGAGCACCTCGACCATGCGCCGCACGACGTGCTCCAGGCGGTCCACGGCCCGGCCCTCGCGCGCCCGCTCCTCGTCCAGGATGGCGAACAGGCCGTCCAGGGCGCGGCTGACGGCCCGGCGCAGCAGCTCCTCCTTGCCGCTGACGTGGTGGTAGATCGACGACTTGGAGATGCCGGCCGCCTTCGACAGGTGCTCCATGGAGGTGCCGTCGTAGCCGCGCTCGTTGAAGACCTGGACGGCGACCGAGAGCAGCGTCTCGGGGGTGTAGGTGTCGCGCTTGGCCGTGGTCATGAGGTGCCCTCCCGCTTGTCGACGGCGTAGGCGTGGCGGTAGAGCGCGAGGGAGGGGGCGTAGCGCCCGGAGGGGTCGCGCTCGTGCATCTCGTCCAGGACGTCGAAGGCGAACTCGCGGCCGAGTTTGCGGTCCCATGCGAACGGGCCGAGCGGGTAGTTGACGCCGAGCCGCATCGCGGTGTCGATGTCCTCCTCGGTGGCCACCCCCTTGGCGACCGCGTCATGGGCGAGGTCGATGATCCGGGCCACCGTGCGGGCCACGATCATGCCGGGGACGTCACCGATGACACTGACGTCCTTGCCGAGCGCCTGGAACAGTCCGGTGGCCTCGGCGAGGGTCTGCGGAGCCGTGTCCTGGGAGGCGGACAGGGCGATGCGGGTGGCGGTGCGGTAGTCGAGCGCGAGGTCGAAGTAGACGACGTCGCGGAACTCCGCGGACGTCTGGCCGTCGGCGAGGACCAGCTGGCCACCGCTGGGCAGCACCAGGCGGGTGCCGTTGTCCTCGTCCTCCTCGCGGACGGGGATGCCCGCCTCGCGGATCAGTGTGAGCAGCTGAGCCGCGGGGCCGAGTCCGCCCTCGGCGACGACGTACGCCGGCGGCTGTTCCTTGTCGGCGGTGTGCGGCTCGGGCCGCTCGGCGCCGTCGGCGTAGTCGTACCAGCCGCGCCCGCTCTTGCGGCCGAGCCGGCCCGACTCCACCAGCCGGCGCTGGGCCAGGGCGGGCGTGAAGCGCACGTCCTGGAAGAAGGACTGCCACACCGAGTGGGTGACGGACTCGTTGACGTCCTGCCCGATCAGGTCGGTCAGCTCGAACGCGCCCATCCGGAAGCCGCCGGACTCGCGCAGGACCGCGTCGATGGTGGCCGGGTCGGCGGCCTGGGCCTCGTACACGGCGAACGCCTCGGCGTAGAACGGCCGGGCGATCCGGTTGACGATGAAGCCGGGGGTGTCCGCGCAGGCCACCGGGGTCTTGCCCCAGGCGCGTGCGGTCTCGTACGCGCGCGTGGCCGACGTGACGTCGGTCGCGAAGCCGGAGACGACCTCGACCAGCGGCAGCAGCGGCGCCGGGTTGAAGAAGTGCAGGCCCACGAAACGGCCCGGATGGCGCAGCGCGCCGGCGATCGCCGTCACCGACAGCGAGGAGGTGTTGGTGGCGAGCAGGCAGTCCTCGGCGACGACGTCCTCCAGCTCACCGAAGAGCTGCTGCTTGACGTCCAGCCGCTCCAGGACGGCCTCCACGACCAGGGTGCAGTCGGCCAGCTCGGCCAGGCCCTCCGCGGGCTCCAGGCGGGCGCGCGCCGCGTCCCGGTCGGCGGCGGCGAGCCGGCCCTTGTCCACCAGCCGGTCCAGGCGGGCGACGATCGCCGCGGCCGCGTCCCGGGCCCGCCCGGGGACGGCGTCGTAGAGCCGCACGGTGTGGCCGGCCACCAGCGCGACCTGGGCGATGCCCTGGCCCATGGTGCCGGTGCCGACGACGGCCACGGGACTGCTGAGGTCGAGTGCTGTCATGTGCGCGATCCTCCCGCACGCCGTTTTCCACAGATGCGGCGGTCCCCCTTGTCCCGACCGATCGTTCGGTTACTCTAGCTCTGACCGCACCGCCCGTCACCCGCCACACCCTGATCGAGGCGCCTCGCGCCCCACCCGCACCTGTTTCTGCCCAGGTCATGAACTCGACGACGAGTTTTCCGAGAACGAGGAGTTGGTCCCGCATGGCCGCCGAACTGACCGCGCCCGAGCTGATCGCCAGGCACCGGCCCACTCTCGACCAGGCCCTGGAAGCGATCCGCACGCGCGCGTACTGGTCCCCGCACCCCGAGCACCCCAAGGCGTACGGCGAGGACGGCAGCCTGGACGCGGCGGCGGGCAAGGCCGCCTTCGACGCCCTGCTGGGCACCCGCCTCGACCTCGGCCAGCCCGGCACGGACGGCTGGGTGGACGGCGAGGTCTCCCCGTACGGCATCGAGCTGGGCGTGAGCTACCCGCACGCGGACGTGGACGTGCTGATCCCGGCGATGAAGGCCGGCCAGCGGGCCTGGCGGGACGCCGGCGCCGAGGTGCGGGCCGTGGTGTGCCTGGAGATCCTGAAGCGCATCAGCGACCGGACGCACGAGTTCGCACACGCGGTCATGCACACCAGCGGACAGGCGTTCATGATGGCGTTCCAGGCGGGCGGCCCGCACGCCCAGGACCGCGGCCTGGAAGCGGTGGCGTACGCGTACGCCGAGCAGGTCCGCACGCCGCGGACGGCGCAGTGGACCAAGCCGCAGGGCAAGCGCGACCCGCTGGTCCTCACCAAGCAGTTCACGCCCGTGCCGCGCGGCATCGGCCTGGTCATCGGCTGCAACACCTTCCCGACCTGGAACGGCTACCCGGGCCTGTTCGCCTCCCTGGCGACCGGCAACGCGGTCCTGGTCAAGCCGCACCCGCGCGCGGTGCTGCCGCTCGCCCTGACGGTACGGATCGCCCGCGAGGTGCTCGCCGAGGCCGGCTTCGACGCGAACCTGGTCGCGCTCGCCGCCGAGCGCCCCGGCGAGGGCATCGCCAAGACCCTCGCGACCCGCCCCGAGATCAGGATCATCGACTACACCGGGTCGACGTCCTTCGGCGACTGGCTGGAGGCCAACGCCCGCCAGGCGCAGGTCTACACCGAGAAGGCCGGCGTCAACACGGTGATCGTGCACTCCACCTCCGACTACAAGGGCATGCTGTCCAACCTGGCGTTCTCGCTGTCCCTGTACAGCGGCCAGATGTGCACCACCCCGCAGAACCTGCTGATCCCCCGGGACGGCATCGCCACCGACCAGGGCCCGAAGACCTTCGACGAGGTCACCGCCGACCTCGCCCGCGCGATCGACGGCCTGCTCGGCGACGACGCGCGCGCCAACGCCCTGCTGGGCGCGATCGTCAACCCGGACGTCAAGGCACGTCTGGAGGCCGCGGCCGGGCTCGGCGAGGTCGCCCTCGCCTCGCGGGAGATCGCCAACCCCGACTTCCCGGGCGCGGTGGTCCGCACGCCGGTCCTCGTCAAGCTGGACGGCGCCAAGCCGGACGACGAGGCCGCCTACATGAGCGAGTGCTTCGGCCCCGTCTCCTTCGCCGTCGCCGTCGACTCGGTGACCGACGCGGTGGAGCTGCTGCGCCGCACGGTCCGCGAGAAGGGCGCGATGACGGTCGGCGCCTACACCACCGACCCCGAGGTCGAGCAGGCCGTCGAGGACGTGTGCCTGGAGGAGTCGGCCCAGCTGTCGCTCAACCTCACCGGCGGGGTGTACGTGAACCAGACCGCCGCCTTCTCCGACTTCCACGGCTCCGGCGGCAACCCGGCGGCCAACGCGGCCCTGTGCGACGGCGCCTTCGTGGCGAACCGGTTCCGGGTCGTCGAGGTGCGCAGGGAGGCGTAGCAGCGGCTCAGGAAGGTGCGCCCCCGGTGGCGCTCCAGTGGTACAGCGTCATCGCCACGCTGGTGGCGAGGTTGTAGCTGGAGACCTGGGGGCGCATCGGCAGCCGCAGCAGATGGTCGGCACGCGCGCGCAGCCGCGCCGACAGCCCGCTGCGCTCCGAGCCGAACGCGAGCACGGCGTCGTCGGGCAGCTTGGTGCCGCGGATGTCCTCGCCCTCCGGATCGAGGGCGAACAGCGGTCCCGCCGGCAGCTCGTCGGCGCCGAGGCGTTCCACGGCCGTCGCGAAGTGCAGGCCCGCGCCGCCGCGCACCACCGTGGGGTGCCAGGGGTCGAGCGTGCCCGTGGTGACCACGCCGGTCGCCCCGAAGCCGGCGGCCAGCCGGATCACGGCGCCGGCGTTGCCCAGGTTGCGGGGGTTGTCGAGCAGCACGACGGGGGCGGTGCGGGGGGTGCGGGCGAGCGCCCGGAGGTTGGCCTCGCGGGGGGGCCGTACGGCGAGCGCGGCCACGCCCGTCGGATGGGGCCGCGGGACCAGGGACGCGTACGTTGACGCGGGCACCTCGGTGAGCAGTGCGTCCAGGGCCTCCCGCACGTCCTGGGCCAGCTCGTCCGCCAGGGCGAGGGCGGCCCGCCGGTCGGTGGTGACCGCCACCGGCACCTCGGCCCCGAAGCGCACCGCGTGCTTCAGGGCGTGGAAGCCGTCGAGCAGCACGGCGCGGCCGGCGTGCTCGCGCCAGCGGGTCAGCGGGTCGGTCATGCCGTGAACCCTACGCGCCCCGGAGTGCTCTCCTCCGGGGCGCGGGGCGGCGGCACCGTACGGCCCCCGCGCCGGCCGATCCCCCGCGCGCGTGCCGCGAGCGCGCCCAGCCGGCGCAGGAAGGACGTCGGCAGGAAGACCGCGTCTGCGGTGATCATCGCCAGCGAGAAGAACGGCAGGCCGAGGACGACCGCGATCACGGCGTGCTCCAGCATCATGAAGACCAGCAGGACGTTCTTCACCCGCCGGTTGAACAGGGTGAACGGGAAGGCGACCTGCACCATGACCGTGCCGTAGGCCACGATCATCATGATCGTGCCGCTGGAGGACATCAGGTCGGCGAGGCCGGGCCAGGGCGAGAAGTAGTCCAGGTGGAGCGGGTAGTAGACGGCCGTGCCGTCCTGCCAGCGCGAGCCCTGGATCTTGTACCAGCCGGCCGTGGCGTAGATCAGGCACGCCTCCGCCATGATCACCAGCAGGGCGCCGTTGTGCACGACGTTGGCGATCACGTCCAGCATGATCCGCGGCTCGGCCGACCTCGCCCGGCGCTGGACCAGCCACCACAGGGCGAGCACCGCCCACACCGTCCACAGCAGCGCGGGGATCAGCCAGCCGTTGTCGAACCGGCCGGCCGCCGTCACGGTGACGAGCGCGAGCCCCAGCACCGCCCACAGCACCGGCCCCACCCGGTCGGCGGGAGTCCGCTCCCCGCGCGCGCGTGCCGCCTCGGCGCGCGCCGCCCGCCGTGCGTCCAGCGACCACACCCGGCCGCAGCGCGTGAACACCAGGTAGAAGGACATCAGGTGCAGCACGTTGTCGCCGCCGTCGCCGACGAAGACGCTGCGGTTCTGCAGCGACAGCACGCCCACCATGAACAGCACGGACGCGGTGCGGGTACGCCAGCCGAGCAGCAGGGTGGCGCTCGCGAGGACGGCCAGCAGGTAGCAGCACTCGAACCACGCCTGCCCGTTCGACCACATCAGGGCCGTGAAGGCGTGGTTGTCCTCGGTCAGCTGCCTGGCGAGGTTCCAGCCCCAGGGACCGGCGGGGCCGTACAGCTCCTGGCGGTGGGGGTACTCGCGCAGCAGGAACAGCAGCCAGGTGCCGGCGAACCCGATCCGGATCACGGCGCTCTGGTACGGGCCGAAGGCCGCCTCGGTGACGCGGGCGATCCCGCGCGACAGGGTCAGCGAGAAGGGGTTCACCGCACACCTCCGGCGGCCTCGTCGGCGGTCACCGTCCACCAGGGCAGCTCACGGTAGACGGGCTTGTCGGGCACCCGTTCATGGCTCCAGGCGGGCGGCTGCACGTTGGTGGTGCTCGAACGGACCTGCACCCGCTCGATGACGCCCGCCCGGCTGGTCGGGTCCGTGCGGTACAGGCGCATCACGACCAGCCGGCGCAGGTACTGCTCGGACAGCGAGCCGCGCAGGCCCAGGGGACGGTTGTCCGTGCCGTGCGTGGCGGCGAAGAAGTCCCAGGCCCGGCGCAGCTCGTTCTGCTCGGTGTGGCTCGGCAGCGGGTTGTGGTCTATCGCGGCGCCGTCCTGCGCGGACAGGTCGGTCCAGCCGGTGGTGCGCACGTCGCCCTCCTTCATCCGCACCTCGGCGCGCACCTGCACGGCGATGTTCTGCTGCAGCGGGTTCGGCGCGAACAGCTTCCAGTTCTGCTCGAACTCCGGGTACACCCACTCCTCGACCGCCTTGCCGTGCTGCTTCGACACGGTGTTCGGCGGCGCGACGCTGAGGAAGACCATCAGCAGGTGCGCACACACGCCGACGGCCACCACGGCGACCGCCAGCGCGGCGCCGACCTGGTAGCGGGGGGAGAGCGCGGCGACACCCGTGCGGGGTGGGGCAGGGGGTGCCGGGGGTGCGGGGTCGGGGGCCTGACCGGAGGCGTGGGTGGCCGGCTCCGCGGCGTCCCGGCCACCGGAGTCCTCGTCGTACGCGTCCATTCCGCCCCGTCCCCCGTTTCGGCTCGGTCGTTCGGCCCGGTCGGCCGAGTGGGTCAGCGCTCTGCACGGCCGCCCCTCACAGGCGCCGCTTGATGCACGAGCGCCACAGCCCGGCGCTCGCACGGAACGGTACTCAGCCCCGGCCACCGGGCGCAGCCCCGGGTGCGGGCGGACGGCCGTGGTCCTCACCACGCGGCCCGCCCGGGCGGGCATCCCCGGGCCCGGGAGGCGGCGCCCGGTGCGGCCCCTCGCCGGGCATCCACGGGCCCCAGGGCGCACCACCCGACCTGGCACGACGTGGCCTCACGACCGCAGCGCGGCTGTGGTCGCCGGTTCGTGTTCCGTCCTCACGAGAGGGAGGTGGCTGTGGTCGCCGGTTCGTGTTCCGTCCTCACGAGAGGGAGGTGGCTGTGGTCGCCGGTTCGTGTTCCGTCCTCGCGACAGGGAGGTGGCTGTGGTCGCCGGTTCGTGTTCCGTCCTCACGAGAGGGAGGTGGCTGTGGTCGCCGGTTCGTGTTCCGTCCTCGCGAGCGGTCCGCGTTCTGCCCCCACTGACTGGCATGTGGCGGTGCTCGCCGGTCTGTGTTCCGCGTCAGCCAGGGGTACGAGGCCGCGCCCGCCGGTCCGGGCTCTGCCGTCAGCCGGCGACCACCGAGGCCGGGCGCCGCGCGGGGTCCCGCGCCGGGCGTTCCCTTCTCTTAGAACCTGTTCTATCTTGACGGCCCGTCAGATGACCGCACCGTCGGAGGGACAGCCGTGGACTTCACCTTCACCGAGGAGCAGCGGGCGGCGGCCGAGGCGGCGCGCGGGGTGTTCGCCGGTGTCGCGCCGGACGCGGTGCCGAGCCCCGCGCTCACGCGCGGCGCCGTGGCCGACGGCTTCGACCGCGAGTTGTGGTCCCGGCTCGCCGGGGCCGACCTACTGAGTTTGCTCCTCAACGAGGCGCACGGCGGCGCGGGTCTGGACGCGATCGCCCTGTGCCTGGTCCTGCGCGAGTCGGCGAAGGTCCTCGCCCGGGTGCCGCTGCTGGAGCACAGTGCGGCCGCCGCGGCCGTACAGGCCTTCGGCGAGCAGGAGCACGCCGGGCGCGTGCTGGGCCCGGCCGGGCGCGGTGAACTGGTGCTGACCGTCGCCGCGAGCGGCCGTACCGGCCACGACCCCGCCGACCTCGCCGTCACCGCACGGCGGGACGGCCCGGTGTGGGTGCTGGACGGGGTGCAGACGGCGGTGCCGTGGGCGTACGACGCCGACCTCGTCGTCGTACCCGCGCACATCGAGGACACGGCGGCCGGCCGGAGCGTGCTCGCGCTCGTGCCTCCCGCACGGGACGGCGTGACCCTAGCCGAGCAGGTGTCCACCAGCGGGGAGCGGCTGGCCGAGCTGAGGCTGGCGTCCGCGCGGATCGACGCGGGCGACGTCGTCGAGGCCGACGGCGCGTGGGAGTGGCTGCACGCGCTGCTCGCGACCGGTACCTGTGCGCTGGCGCTCGGTCTGGGCGAGCGGGTGCTGAGGATGACCAGTGAGTACACCGGCAAGCGGGAGCAGTTCGGGCATCCGCTCGCGACCTTCCAGTCGGTGGCCGTGCAGGCCGCGGACCGTTACATCGACCTGCGCGCCATGGAGGCCACCCTGTGGCAGGCCGCGTGGCGGATCGCCTCCGGGGCGCCGGGGCCGCTGCCCGCCGCCGGGGACATCGCCGTGGCGAAGATCTGGGCGGCGGAGGGTGTACGGCGCATCGTGCAGACGGCACAGCATCTGCACGGCGGGTTCGGCGCGGACACCGACTGTCCCCTGCACCGGTATCACGCCTGGGCCAAGCACCTGGAGCTGGCGCTCGGCCCGGCGGCGGCCTACGAGGAGCAGCTCGGGGACCTGCTGGCCGCGCATCCGCTGGGCTGACCGCGGTCCCGGAGCGGGCGGGTGGGCTACAGCACCTGGCCCGGCAGGCCGTCGTCGGTGATCACTGCACGGCCCGCGGCCGCCCAGGACTGCATGCCGCCGTCGATGTTCACCGCGTCGATGCCCTGCTGCACCAGATACATGGTGACCTGGGCCGACCGGCCGCCGGAGCGGCAGATGACGTGGACGCGGCCGTCCTGCGGGGCGGCCTCGGTCAGCTCACCGTAGCGGGCCACGAACTCGCTGATCGGGATGTGCAGTGCTCCCTCGGCGTGACCCGCCTGCCACTCGTCGTCCTCGCGGACGTCCAGCAGGAAGTCGTCGTCCTTGAGGTCCGTGACCTCGATGGTGGGCACACCAGCTCCGAAATTCATGCCCCCGACGCTACCCGAAGGACGCCGCGGTTCAGCCCTGCGCCAGCAGGGCCGCCAGCTCCGCCTCCCGCTGGGCGACGTCGGCACGGAGCTTGCCGGCGATCTCCTCGAGCAGCTTGTCCGGGTCGTCGGGGGCGAGGCGGAGCATGCCGGCGATCGCGCCCTCCTCCAGCTGGCGCGCGACGTGGGTGAGCAGCTCCTTGCGCTGGGCGAGCCACTCGAGGCGGGCGTACAGCTCCTCCGCGGGGCTCGGGCGCCGCTCGGGCGGGACCGGGCCGGCCGCCCACTCCTCGGCCAGCTCCCGGAGCAGCGCCTCGTCGCCCCGGGCGTAGGCGGCGTTGACGCGGGTGATGAACTCCTCCCGCCGCTTGCGCTCGTCCTCCTCCTGCGCCAGGTCGGGGTGGGCCTTGCGGGCCAGCTCGCGGTAGAGCTTGCGGGCCTCCTCGCTGGGCCGCACCCGCTCCGGGGGCCGTACGGGCTGGTCGGTGAGCATGGCGACGGCCTCCGGGTAGAGGCCGTCGCCGTCCATCCAGCCCCCCATGAGGTCCTCGACGCCTGGGATGGGCATGACGAGGGCACGCGCCTCCTGGGCACGGCGGACGTCCTCCGGGTCGCCGGTGCGGGCGGCCTTCGCCTCGGCGATCTCGGCGTCGAGTTCCTCGATGCGGGTGTAGAGCGGTCCGAGTCGCTGCTCGTGCAGCCGGGCGAAGTTCTCGACCTCGATGCGGAAGGTCTCGACCGCGATCTCGTACTCGATCAACGCCTGCTCGGCCGCCCGTACGGCCCGCTCGAGCCGTTCCTCGGGCCTCGGTGGCTGGGACTGCTCAGCTTCGGGGGTCGTCACGCGCCCCAGCGTAGTCGCTGCGCTTGGCTTGAACGGGGGGTGCGGGTCTCTTGGTTCAGGAGTGCGGGCTTCTTGGGGGAGGGGTGCGGGCTTCTCGCCGTAGGGGTGAGGGGTCGGTTGCCGGGTGCGGGGCTGTTGTGGTTGCTCGCGCAGTTCCCCGCGCCCCTGACGGGGTGCCGTGTACCCGCCACGGTGCGGGAGCGCCGTGGTTGCTCGCGCAGTTCCCCGCGCCCCTGGCGGGGTGCCGTGTACTCGCCACGGTGCAGGAGCGCCGTGGTTGCTCGCGCAGTTCCCCGCACCCCTGACGGAGTGCTGTGTACTCGCCACGGTGCGGGAGCGCCGTGGTTGCTCGCGTCCCTGGCGGGGCGCTGGGGGTGATGTTTCAGACTCCTGGTTCTGCTGGGATGCGGCCCGTTCGGATTCCTGTGAGGAGGTGGGCGTGGTCGGCCTCTGTGCGGTCGGCGTAGGTGACGGCGAAGCCGGCTATGGCCTCGTCCAGCTCCTCGTTCTTGCCGCAGTAGCCGGAGATCAGGCGTGGGTCGGCGCTGTGGGAGTGGGCGCGGGCCAGCAGGGCGCCGGTCATGCGCGCGTAGTCGTCGATCTGGTCGGCGGCGAGGGCGGCCGGGTCGACGCTGCCCTTGCGGTTGCGGAACTGGCGGACCTGGAAGGGGCGCCCGTCGACCGTGGTCCAGCCGAGCAGGATGTCGCTGACCACCTGCATCCGCTTCTGCCCGAGGACCACGCGCCGGCCCTCGTGCTCCACCGGCGGCGTCTCGAAGCCGGCGGTGGCCAGGTGCGGGACCAGCGCGGAGGGGCGGGCCTCCTTGACCTGCAGCACCAGCGGCTCCCCGCGGTGGTCGAGCAGCAGCACGACGTACGACCGGGTGCCGACGCTGCCGGTGCCCACCACGCGGAACGCCACGTCGTGCACCGCGTGCCGGGCGAGCAGGGGGTGCCGGTCCTCGGACAGCGTCGTCACGTACTCCTCCAGGGCCGCGGCCACCGCCGCCGCCTCGGCGTCCGGAACACGGCGCAGCACGGGTGAGGCGTCGACGAACCGCCGCCCGCCGTCCCCGGCCTGTTCGGTGGACTTCGCCGCGAACCGGCCGCTGGTGTTGGCCCGCGCCTTCTCCGAGACCCGCTCCAGGGTGCCGAGCAGGTCGTGGGCGTCGGCGTGGGAGACGAGTTCCTCGTCCGCGATGGCGTTCCACGCGTCCAGCACCGGCAGCTTCGCCAGCAGCCGCATGGTGCGGCGGTAGGCGCCCACCGCGTCCTGCGCCGCCGCGCGGCAGGTGTCCTCGTCGGCGCCCGCCTCGCGTCCGGCGAGCACCAGCGAGGCCGCGAGCCGCTTCAGGTCCCACTCCCAGGGGCCGTGCACGGTCTCGTCGAAGTCGTTGAGGTCGATGACGAGGCCGCCGCGCGCGTCGCCGTACAGGCCGAAGTTGGCGGCGTGCGCGTCTCCGCATATCTGGGCTCCTATCCCGGTCATCGGGGTGCGGGCCAGGTCGTAGGCCATCAGCCCCGCCGAGCCGCGCAGGAAGGCGAAGGGCGTGGCCGCCATCCGCCCCACGCGGAGCGCGGTCAGCTCGGGGAGCCTGCCGGCGTTGGACTCGGCGACCGTGGTCACCGCGTCGGGGCGGGCGGCGTCCAGGTCGAGGGCGCGGTGCGCACGGCGCGGCACGCTCTCCCGCAGCGCCTTGCCCTCCTTCTTGGGCGAGCCCTGCCGCGGCCACTCGGCGAATCCCCGCACCCGGGGCAGCCTGCGCTCCCCCTGGCCCACCGCGTCCGCCACGTCCACTCCGGTTCCGGTCACCACGACTCGCCTCCCCCGCACTCCGAGCACGCCCCCGAAAGGGCGCCGGCACGGACCTCGACACGAACATCAACTCGTGGAGACCGTACAGCCGGTGAACGAAACGCGTCAGACCCTGTGGATGACTCGGCGGTTGGGGACAACTCCATGACCGAGCAGCTCACCCCAAGTCCGGGTCGGGCCCTCGGAAACCTTTCTCAACTGCCGTACCGCACAAGCCCGGTTGCCACGGCGTTGCCGTCCGCCCAGGGGCACACGGCGTCGGTCCGTCGGTCGGCCCGTCGGCTCGTCTCAGGCCCGTCGCCTCGCAGCTGTCTCGTCCGTCGGCCACTCCCCAAAATACCCCCGGGGGTACTCGTGCTACCGTCGGGATATACCCCCGGGGGTAATTTGCACTGGAAGGGAGTCCCCCGTGTTCTTCATCGACACGATCGAGGTGACCGGGCTCGGCAACCGCAGCTACCTGGCCGGCGGCGAACTCGCGGCGGTGGCCGTCGACCCGCCGCGCGACATCGACCGGGTGATCGCGGCGGCCGCGCGGCGCGGGGTGCGGATCGCCCACGTCGTCGAGACGCACGTCCACAACGACTACCTCACCGGCGGCCTGGAACTGGCCCGCATCACGGGCGCCGCCTACCTCGTCCCCGCCGGCGCCCGGGTCTCGTACGACCGCATGCCCGTGCACGACGGCGACCGCCGCGAGATCGACGCCGCGTCCGGCCTGATGCTGCGTGCGCTGGTGACCCCCGGCCACACGCCGCACCACACCTCGTACGCGCTGGAGCAGAACGGAACGGCCGTCGCCGTGTTCACCGGCGGCTCACTGCTGATCGGCAGCGTCGGCCGTCCCGACCTGGTGGAACCGCGGCTGACCGAGCGGCTCGCCAGGGCGCAGCACGCCTCCGCCAACCGCCTGGCCGACGAGTTGCCGGACGACACGGCAGTCCTGCCCACGCACGGTTTCGGCAGCTTCTGCTCCTCCGGCCGGCCGCGCGGCGAGTCCACGACGATCGGCAGGGAGAAGGCGTCCAACGCGGCGCTCGTCCGCGATGTCGACGGCTTCGTCGCCGACCTGCTCGCCGGACTGGACGACATACCCGCGTACTACACCCACATGGCTCCGGCCAACGCGGCCGGGCCCGCGCCCGTCGACCTGACCCCGCCCGCCGCGGCCGATGCCGACGAGATCGCCGCCCGGCTCGCCGCCGGGGAGTGGGTGGTCGACCTGCGCAACCGGGTCGCCTTCGCGGCCGGGCACGTGGCGGGCTCGTTCAACTTCGAGGCCGAGGGGCAGCTCGCCACCTACCTGGCCTGGCTGATCCCGTGGGGCCGGCCGGTGACCCTGCTCGCCGAGTCGCCCGCGCAACTCGCCGCCGCCCAGCGCGAGCTGGTCCGGGTCGGCATCGACCGCCCGGCCGCGGCGGCCACCGGCGACCCGTCGAACTGGACTCGCGATGAGCTCGCCTCCTTCCCGCGGGCCACCTTCGCCGACCTTGCGGCGCGGCCCCGGGGCGGCTTCGTCGTCCTGGACGTCCGCCGCAACGCGGAGCGGGCCGGCGGCTTCGTGGACGGCTCGGTCCACATCCCCGTCCACGCCCTGCGCCGCCGCCTGCACGAGGTCCCCGACGGGCAGGTGTGGGTGCACTGCGCCGGCGGTATGCGCGCCGCCGTCGCCGCCTCCCTGCTGGCTGCCGCCGGCCGTGACGTCGTCGCCGTCGACGACAGCTTTGACGCGGCCGCGAAGGCCGGGCTGACCGTCCGCACGCCCTGACGGCGACCGCCTCGGATCAGCCGCACCGGGAAGACGAACAGGAGCGAACCACGATGGGTCTCTTCATGAGCCTCTTCGGACGCGACCGGGGCGGTCCCGAGCGCGTGACCGCCAGCAGGGAGTCGAGGCCGTCGACGTCATCGGCGGCATGCAGGCGTGCGCCGCGGCCGGACTCCCGGTTCCCGGTCATGAACACGCGAGGCGAGCAGGGGACCGTCGCATGAGCGCGGTGATACTCGCCCTGCTGGCCGGCGCCGTCGTCGGTCTGTCGCTCGGGGCCCTCGGAGGCGGCGGTAGTGTGCTGGCCGTCCCCGCCCTGATCTACCTGCTCGGCTTCACCCCGGTCGCGGCGACCACGGCCGGCCTGGTCATCGTCGGGGTCACCTCCGCCACCGCCCTGTCCGCGCACGCACGCGACGGCCACGTCCGCTGGCGTACCGGGCTGCTGTTCGCGGCGGCCGGCATCGGCCCCGCGCTGCTGGGCGGCGCGCTCGCCGGACGTCTGCCCGCACCGGTACTGACCGCGGCCTTCGCCGTGGTCGCGGCCGCCGCCTCGGCGCGCATGCTCAGGCCCCGCCGCCGCACGGAAAGCACCGCCCCCGTACGGCCGGGCCGGGCGGCAGCCGCCGGCGCCGGCCTGGGCGCGCTCACCGGCGTCCTCGGGGTGGGCGGCGGCTTCCTCGCCGTCCCCGCGCTGGTCGACGTCCTCGGCCTGCGGATGCGCGCGGCCGTCGGCACCAGCCTGCTCGTCATCACGGTGAACTCACTGGCCGCCCTGGCGATGCGTGCCGGTACGGCCGACGGCCTGGACGGGGCCGTCATGGGACCGTTCGCCGGCGCGGCGATTCTGGGCGCGTGGGACGGCAGACGCCTGTCGGCGAGGCTCTCCGGGCGCACCCTTCAACGGGCGTTCGCGTTCGCCCTGTTGGCGGTGGCCGGCTTCATGCTGGTGGACGCGGTGGTGCGATGACAGTCCGACTGGGCCCTCTCGCACCGGCGACAGGGACGACTTCCCCCACGCCCACATCCAGTGAGGAGTTTCCCTACGCACGCATCCCGAGTGAGGAGTTCCCCACGCACGCCTCCCCGGCGCGGACTTCCGCTACGCCCGCATCCCCGCGCGGACTTCCCCTACGCCAGCGACAGGAACAGCTTCTCCAGCCGCGCCCGCATCGCCTCGGTGTCCTCACCGTTCGTGCGGCCCGACTCGATGTCCGCCACGCACTGCTGCAGTCCGGTGGCGATGATCGCGAAACCGGCCCGGTCGAGCGCCCGCGAGGCCGCGGCCAGCTGCGTGACGACGTCCTCGCAGTCCCGCCCCTCCTCGATCATCCGGATCACGCCGGAGATCTGGCCCTGCGCCCGCCGCAACCGGTTCACCACGGCTTTCAGTGCCGTGCCCTCAAGCTCCAGTTCCACGATCACTCCTCGAAAAATACCCCTAGGGGTACTGTACGTCCCGGTTCGGGACGGCGGCGACCGACAAGGATCATCACACCCATGACCAGCCCCCTCACCCTCGACCCCGACCAGGCCCGCGCCCGGCTGCACGACCTCACCGTCATCGACGTGCGCACCCCCGGTGAGTACGCCTCCGGCCACCTGCCCGGCGCCCTCAACGTCCCCCTGGACCTCATGGGGCGCGCGCTGCCCGAGATCCGGCACGCGGCCGACCGCGGTGACGTCCTCGTGGTGTGCGCGTCCGGCGCCCGCTCCCAGAGCGCCTGCACGCTGCTTGCCGAGCAGGGCGTCCGGACGGCCACGCTCGCCGGCGGCACCCACGCGTGGGCCGCCG
Organism: Streptomyces sp. AF1A; assembly: GCF_047340315.1. Classification (NCBI taxonomy): domain Bacteria; kingdom Bacillati; phylum Actinomycetota; class Actinomycetes; order Kitasatosporales; family Streptomycetaceae; genus Streptomyces; species Streptomyces sp. AF1A. The sequence continues at coordinate 24,858 of NZ_JBLEBI010000004.1, read as the reverse complement.
CGGGGCACGGCCTCGACCGGCCCGCCGCCGGTGACACCCGCGCCGGCTGGAGCATGGAGCGGCAGGTGCGCTTCACCGCGGGCGCGCTGGTGCTCCTGGGCCTGCTCCTCGGCCTGCTGGTGCACCCGGCCTTCCAGCTCCTCTCGGCCGGTGTCGCGGGCGGACTCGTCTTCTCCGCGCTCACCGACACCTGCGGCATGGCCGTACTGCTCGGCAAGCTGCCGCACAACCGCCCGCGCCCGGCCGACCTCGCCGCAACGCTCGCCACCCTGCGCCGCGACCGATCGACGCCGTGACGGACGCGCTCCGCCCCCGGTGGCCCGTCCGGCGGACCTGCGCGCGCGAGCAGGCGGCGCGGGAGGCAGCCTGTCGGCAGAGGCCGGCGGCCACCTGACGGGGGACGGAGCGTCGGCACAGCGCGTCGAGGAGGCTGCCGTGGTCCTGGTGCAGAGGCGAGCCACGGCCCTGCCCCGGCACGCGCCGGGCACCGTCGTCCTGCGTGGGGGCGTCCGCCGTGCCTGAGCTGCCCGACGTCGAGGGCTTCCGCAAGGTGCTCGTGTCCTGCGGTCAGGGCAGGACCATCCGGCGCGTCGACGTACGCGACGCGGGCGTCCTGCACGGAACGAGCGGGCGGCGGCTGCGCGACGCACTGGAGGGCCGGCGGTTCACCGAGCCGGAGCGGCACGGCAAGTGGCTGCTCGCCCACACCAGCGGCCCCACCCTCCTGCTGCACTTCGGCATGACCGGCCGGCTGCTGTGCGCCCGCCCCGACGACGCGGTCGAGGCCCACGACCGCGTCCTGTTCACCCTGAGCGGCGACCGTCAGCTGCGCTACCGCGACCAGCGCAAGCTCCGGGGGCTCTGGCTGGCCGACGACGACGCCGGTCTCGCCCGCGTGATGGGCCGTCAGGGTCCCGACGCGCTGGCGGTCGGCCGCGCGGACTTCGAGGCCGCGCTCTCCTCGCGCCGGGGCCGCATCAAGACCACGCTGACCGACCAGTCCGTCCTGGCCGGCCTCGGCAACCTGCTCGCCGACGAGATCCTGTGGCGCGCCGGAGTGCACCCCCGCGTCCGGGCGGGCGATCTCACGGACGACGAACGCCGGCGCCTGTACACGCACATGCGCCGGACGCTGCGCTCCGCGGTCACCGCCGGCTGCGTCCCACCGCGCGACGCATGGCTGACCGGCCACCGCGACGACCCCGACCCGCTCTGCCCCCGGTGCGGCACCCACCTGCGCCGCACCCGCCTGGCCGGCCGCGGCACGGTGTGGTGCCCGCGGTGTCAACCGGACGCGGACGGAGCCGGTCGCGGGCGGAACCCGCCGTGAACCCTCGCCGCATCGCCGTCGCGAGCCTCGCGCCGACGATCTCCCGACTGCACCTCGGACAAGGACGGCACCGTGCAGCCCGCCGCCCCACCGCCCTGAACGCATGCGAAGCCGGCGTCCACGTCCGAGTCGGCGGCGTGCGGGACAGAGCGCGGTCACACGGCAGATGCCGAGAGCGGACGTACGCCGACCACACAGGTCTCCGACGCCGAAGTGGAGCCGGGAACGAGGAACGCGTAGGGGACGACGCCCCAGCCGGTGATCTGCGTGGCGCAGAGCGCGGGCAGGGCAGCGCGGGGCCGCGACCGGTCCCCCGATCCCGTCGCGGCTCCGCTGGTGTGGAGGTCGGTCATCGGCTGATCAGCAGCAGCCGCCCGTTACCGCTGGTTCCTTCGGATCGGCCTCGGCCGATCCGGTGCAGCAGGTGCTGCCTTGCTGCTTGGTCAGGGAGTCGGCGTCGGCTTTGACGACGTACACCTCCCAGGGTTCCTGGCCGGGGCCGTGGACCCAGACCTTGTCCTGGAGGGCGTAGCAGCAGGTGGTGTCGTTCTCGACGTCGGTGGTCAGGCCGGCCTCGCCGAGGCGGCCGGCCGCGGCGTGGACGGCCTCGGTGGTCTCAACCTCGACGCCGAGGTGGTCCATGCGTGTCGGCTCGTCCGGGGCGCCCTCGATCAGGACGAGCTTGAGCGGGGGTTCGGCGATGGCGAAGTTGGCGTAGCCGTCGCGGAGTTTGGCGGGCTCGGTGCCGAACAGCTTGGTGTAGAAGGCGATGGACGCCTCGAGGTCGGGGACGCGGAGGGCGAGCTGTACGCGGGACATGGCGAACCACCTCGTGAGTGCGGGAGTCAGCAGCCGCCGGACGATGCGGGGGTGCCGATACCGATTTGATTCGACGTTTGTCGATGGCTTATGTGGCCAGCATGGCACCTGAATAGGCAAGCGTCAATATAGACATCTATCGAATCCACTGCCATGGGTGCGCCGCATCGCCGACCACCACCCCGCTCCTGGAGGAACGAGCCCGACCCTCGTCAGACTGGTTCGACATGTGTCAACATAGACATATGTCGAATACGAAGGTGCTGCCGCTGCTGGAGCCGACGGGCTCCGACACCGTGGTGCCGTGCTGCCCGCCCCTCACCGAGCGCCCGCTGACCGCTGACGAGGCGGAGAAGACCGCCCGGATGTTCAAGGCGCTCGGCGATCCGGTGCGGTTGCGGCTGTTCTCGCTGGTCGCCTCGCACGAGGGTGGCGAGGCGTGCGTGTGCGACATCTCCGATGTCGGCGTCTCCCAGCCGACCGTCTCCCACCACCTGAAGAAGCTGAAGGAGGCCGGGCTGCTGGCTTCCGAGCGGCGTGGCACCTGGGTGTACTACCGGGTGGAGCCGTCGGTGGTCGCCGCGATGGGGCGCATGCTCGGCACTCTCGGCTGAGGCGACGGCCCCAACCGTACGGCGAGCGGGAGGATCCGATGGACGAGCCGCTGGTGGACCGTCAGGCGACTCACGCCGAGTTGGAACGCGCCCGTGCGACGTTCCACGAGCTTCTCGACGGAGCCACCGAGGACGACCTGCGTCGGTCCACCGTCGGCACCCGGTGGACCAACGAGCAACTGCTGTTCCACATGGTCTTCGGCTACCTCTTGATCCCGCCGCTGCTCTTCCTGCTGCGGGTCTTCGGGCGGCTGCCGCGCGGTGCCGGCCGGGCCTTCGCCCGGCTCCTCAACGCGGGAACCAAGCCCTTCGACGTCGTCAACTACCTGGGCCCCGTCGGCGGGGCGAGGATGCTCGGGCGCCGCCGGATGGGGACGGTCCTCGACCGTGTGATCACCTTCCTGCACGGCCGCCTCGACGCCGAACGGGAGAGCGACCTCGCGCTCGCCATGCACTACCCCACCCATTGGGACCCGTTCTTCCGCGACGTCATGACCATCGCCGACCTCTACCGCTACCCGACCCAGCACTTCGACTTCCATCGCCGACAGCTCACGCTGACCCCCGAGGACCGCTGAGGCGGGCAACCGGGGTCGCGGCCGACGGCTCAACGCGCGCCCGCGGCGAGGAGCGTGCTGATCTCGCGGGCAGCCTCGCGGGCCGGCCTCCCGCTGCCGATGAGGGTGGCGGAGGCGGGGCCCGTCCAGTCGCCGCATCCGAGCAGATGCACCCGCGGCTCGATGTGGCCGCGCCCGCCGCGGAGTCGGAGCGGGGCGAGGCGGGAGAGAGCGAGCCGGAAGCCGGTGCACCAGATGATCGCGTCGGCCTTCGCGCGGGTGCCGTCGGCCCCCTCGACGCCGCGTTGGACGAGCCGGGTGCCTCTCGGCGGCGACCGACCACGCCGGCGCACCTGCCATCGCCGTCGGGCGAAAGAACCCAAGACCTGGACCCCGACCGGGCACCTCACACCCGCCGCCGCCCAGCGGGCAAGCCTTCAGGCAACAAAACGGCATCACTTGAAGAAAAGCCGTAGACCCCGTCGGTGAGATGACTCACCGACGGGGTCTACCAAGCCCGTCCCCAGGTGTGCAATTCGTCACAAACCCGGAGCAAACCCGGACACAACGAGAAACGGGCCCCTGCCGTGACTTCCGTCACCGGCAGAGACCCGTCTCATCGGTTTCTCTGTGCGCGAGGGGGGAGTTGAACCCCCACGCCCTTTCGGGCACTGGAACCTGAATCCAGCGCGTCTGCCTATTCCGCCACCCGCGCATTGGGTGTGTCCTCCGGCTCCGGCCTCTTCGGGCCGGCCCCTTCCGACACCCAGAACATTAGCACGCCGTCCGGGGTGGATTCACATCCCTTCCCGCAGGCCCGGACGTACCCGTGACCGTGCCCACAGCGCCCTGGCGCCCGGGCACGTATCAAGGAGTGCCGGTTCACGTATCAACCTCGTACCGGTCGCGGCCGTCTCCCCGGTCGGCGGGCCGGGTCCACAGCCGGGTGCGGGACACTGGTCCTCGTGCGCCTCTACGATCCATGCCGGGAGGAGTTGTGCGCGCAGGCCCGGGGAGTGGTTCCAAGGGACCAGCTGGGGGAACCGGCTGATTGCCGGGCGCGTAGATACGATCAGTAAGCAGTACCAGCAGTACCGGGCAAGGCAGCGCCACAGCAGGGCCAGGAAACGGCAGGGACGGAGGAGGTGCCCCATGGGAGTCCTGAAGAAGTTCGAGCAGCGTCTCGAAGGTCTGGTGAACGGCACCTTCGCCAAGGTCTTCAAGTCCGAGGTTCAGCCCGTGGAGATCGCCGGCGCGCTCCAGCGGGAGTGCGACAACAACGCGACCATCTGGAACCGCGACCGGACCGTCGTACCCAACGACTTCATCGTGGAGCTGAGCGCTCCTGACTTCGAGCGCCTGAGCCCCTACTCCGGGCAGCTCGGCGACGAGCTGGCCGGCATGGTGCGCGACTACGCCAAGCAGCAGCGCTACACCTTCATGGGCCCGATCAAGGTCAACCTGGAGAAGGCCGACGACCTGGACACCGGTCTGTACCGGGTCCGCTCGCGCACGCTCGCCTCCTCCAGCAGCCAGCCCGCTCCGGCGGCGCCGGCCCCCGGCCGCCACGCCCAGGGCGCCCAGGGCGGCTACGGGTACCCGCCCGCGATGCCCGCCGGCGCGCCCCCGATGCCGTCCGCGCCGCCGCCCGGCTCCCGGCCCGGCGGCTACGGCTACCCCCAGCCCGCCACGCAGCGGCCCGCGGCCGCGCCGATGGGCGCGGGGCGCACCCGCCACTGGATCGAGATCAACGGCACCCGCCACCAGATCTCCCGCCCGACGCTGGTGCTGGGCCGCAGCACCGACGCCGACGTGCGGATCGACGACCCCGGCGTCTCCCGCCGGCACTGCGAGATCCGGACCGGAACGCCCTCGACGATCCAGGATCTCGGATCCACCAACGGCATCGTGGTGGACGGGCAGCACACCACCCGCGCTACGCTCCGCGACGGCTCGCGGATCGTCGTGGGCAGCACCACCGTTATCTATAGGCAAGCCGAAGGGTGAAGCGGGGGCAATGTCAGAGCTGACCCTCACGGTCATGCGGCTGGGTTTCCTGGCCGTACTGTGGCTGTTCGTGATCGTGGCCGTGCAGGTCATCCGGAGCGACCTGTTCGGTACGCGCGTCACCCAGCGCGGGTCGCGTAGGGAGGCCGGGCGGCAGCAGGCGCCGGCCCGGCAGCAGGCCGCGCCCCCGCAGCAGCGGGCGCAGCAGGCCGGCGGCCGGCAGCGCCGCAACGCCCCCACCAAGCTGGTGGTGACCGAGGGCACCCTGACCGGCACCACGGTCGCGCTGCAGGGCCAGACCATCACGCTGGGCCGGGCGCACGACTCCACGATCGTGCTGGACGACGACTACGCCTCCAGCCGGCATGCCAGGATCTACCCGGACCGCGACGGTCAGTGGATCGTCGAGGACCTGGGCTCCACCAACGGCACCTACCTGGACCGGTCCCGGCTGACGACTCCCACGCCGATCCCGCTGGGCGCGCCGATCCGCATCGGCAAGACCGTCATCGAGCTGCGGAAGTAGTACGACAATGAGCGAGCGGAGCGAGCACGCAGCGGCAGGCCGCCACCCGGCCGCCGGCGCGCTCCCGACCGGAGGGTGGGCAGTGTGGCTCGACACGACCGGCTGTACCCGGAGCCGACGGGCGAGGTGCGCATGAGTCTGTCACTGCGCTTTGCCGCCGGATCGCACAAGGGCATGATCCGCGAGGGCAACGAGGACTCCGGTTACGCCGGTCCCCGCCTGCTCGCGATCGCCGACGGCATGGGCGGCCAGGCGGCCGGCGAGGTCGCCTCGTCCGAGGTGATCTCGACCCTGGTCACGCTCGACGACGACGTGCCCGGCTCCGACATCCTCACCTCCCTCGGCGCCGCCGTGCAGCGCGCCAACGACCAGCTGCGCTCCATGGTCGAGGAGGACCCCCAGCTCGAGGGCATGGGCACGACGCTCACGGCGCTGCTGTGGACCGGGCAGCGGCTCGGGCTCGTGCACGTCGGCGACTCCCGCGCCTATCTGCTGCGGGACGGCGTGCTCACGCAGATCACCCAGGACCACACCTGGGTGCAGCGGCTGGTGGACGAGGGCCGGATCACCGAGGAAGAGGCCACCACCCACCCGCAGCGCTCCCTGCTGATGCGCGCCCTCGGCAGCGGCGACCACGTCGAGCCCGACCTGTCGATCCGCGAGGTCCGCGCCGGCGACCGCTATCTGATCTGCTCCGACGGCCTGTCCGGCGTCGTCTCCCACCAGACGATGGAGGAGACCCTCGCCAGCTACCAGGGCCCGCAGGAGACCGTCCAGGAGCTGATCCAGCTCGCCCTGCGCGGCGGCGGCCCGGACAACATCACCGTCATCGTCGCCGACGTCCTCGACCTGGACACCGGTGACACCCTCGCCGGGCAGCTGTCCGACCAGCCGGTCGTGGTCGGCGCGGTCGCCGAGAACCAGCACCACCTGCACGACAACGGCATCATGCAGACCCCGGCCGGCCGTGCCTCGCACCTCGGCCGGCAGGGCCGCGGGCACGGCGGCGGCGAGTTCGGCCCGCCCGGCTCCGGCGACACCACCGGCTACGTCCCGGCCGGCGCCTTCGGCGACTGGGCCGACGACGACTTCACCAAGCCCCGCGGGCGCAGGTGGCTGAAGAGATCCCTCTACAGCGTCCTGGCCCTCGCCGTGATCGGCGGCGGCCTGTACGGCGGCTACCGGTGGACGCAGACCCAGTACTACGTCGGCGCCAACGACGAGCACGTCGCGCTGTACCGCGGCATCAGCCAGGACCTGGCCTGGGTGTCGCTGTCCAAGGTGGAGAAGGACCACCCGGAGATCGAACTCAAGTACCTGCCGCCGTACCAGCAGAAGCAGGTGAAGGCGACGATCACCGAGGGCGGTCTGCAGGACGCCCAGTCGAAGATCCAGGAGCTCGCCGTGCAGGCCTCCGCCTGCAAGAAGGAGTCCGAGCGCCAGGCCGCCGCCGGCGGGCACCCCGCCAAGACCGGCGGCAACACCACCACCGCGAACAGCACCTCCTTCACCAAGGCCTCCCCGACCCCCCACCCGTCGACCTCGAAGACGTCCCCGGCCTCCCCGGGGTCGTCGAAGTCTCCGTCCACGACCCCGTCCGCGACCCCCAGCCCCGGCCCCACTCTCTCGGAGGATGAGCAGAAGGTCGTCTCGCTGTGCGGTAAGCAGTAGGCAAGCCGTGAGAGGCCCTGTCACACGATGAGCAGTACGACTAACTCGCCGACGCACCACACGTCCACCATCGGCGCGATCGGCGCACCGAGCCGCCGCAACACCGAGCTGGCCCTGCTGATCTTCGCCGTGGCCATCCCGGTGTTCGCCTACGCCAACGTGGGCCTGGCCATCGACAACCAGGTGCCCGCCGGGCTGCTGAGCTACGGCCTGGGCCTCGGCCTGCTGGCCGGCGTCGCCCATCTCGTCGTCCGGAAGTTCGCCCCGTACGCCGACCCGCTGCTGCTGCCGCTGGCCACCCTGCTCAACGGGCTCGGCCTCGTCTGCATCTGGCGGCTGGACCAGTCCAAGCTGCTGCAGTCGATCGGCGTCTCCGGCGGCAAGGCGACCAACCAGCTGCTGTACACGGCGATGGGCATCGCGCTGTTCGTCGCGGTGCTGGTCTTCCTCAAGGACCACCGCGCCCTGCAGCGCTACACCTACATCTCCATGGTGGCCGCGCTGGTCCTGCTGCTGCTTCCGCTGGTCCCGGGCCTGGGCGCCAACGTCTTCGGCGCCAAGATCTGGATCCACGTCGGCAGCTTCACCATCCAGCCGGGCGAGTTCGCCAAGATCGTGCTGGCGGTCTTCTTCGCCGGCTACCTGATGGTCAAGCGGGACGCGCTCGCCCTCGCCAGCCGCCGGGTCATGGGGCTGTACCTGCCGCGCGGCCGCGACCTCGGCCCGATCCTCGTGGTCTGGGCGATCTCGATCCTGATCCTGGTCTTCGAGACCGACCTCGGTACGTCGCTGCTGTTCTTCGGCATGTTCGTGATCATGCTGTACGTCGCCACCGAGCGGACCAGCTGGATCGTGTTCGGTCTGCTGATGTCCGCGGCCGGCGCCGTCGGCGTGGCGAGCTTCGAGCCGCACATCCAGGTGCGTGTGCAGGCCTGGCTCAACCCGATGCGCGAATACCAGCTCAGCCGCACTCCGGGCGTCACCGGTGTCCACTCCGACCAGCTGCAGCAGGCCCTGTGGGCGTTCGGCTCGGGCGGCACCCTCGGCACCGGCTGGGGCCAGGGCCACTCCGAGCTGATCCGGTTCGCCGCGAACTCCGACTTCATCCTCGCCACCTTCGGCGAGGAGCTGGGCCTGGCCGGCATCATGGCGATCCTGCTGATCTACGGCCTGATCGTGGAGCGCGGCGTGCGCACCGCCCTCGCCGCCCGCGACCCGTTCGGCAAGCTGCTGGCCGTCGGCCTGTCCGGCGCCTTCGCGCTCCAGGTGTTCGTCGTGGCCGGCGGTGTGATGGGCCTCATCCCGCTGACCGGTATGACCATGCCGTTCCTCGCCTACGGCGGCTCCTCCGTGATCGCCAACTGGGCCCTCATCGGCATTCTGATCCGCATCAGCGACACCGCCCGCCGCCCGGCGCCCGCTCCCGCCGCCAACCCCGACGCCGAGATGACCCAGGTGGTTCGCCCGTCATGAACAAACCCCTGCGCCGGATCGCGATCTTCTGCGGCCTGCTCGTGCTGGCCCTGCTCGTCCGCGACAACTACCTCCAGTACGTCCAGGCGAACGCGCTGCGCACCGACCCGAACAACCGACGGGTCGCCATCGAGCGGTACGCGTCCCCCCGCGGCGACATCATCGTCGACGGCAACCCGATAACCGGCTCGGTCGAGGCCAAGAGCGGCGACTTCAAGTACAAGCGCACCTACAAGAACGGGCCCATGTGGGCCCCGGTCACCGGCTACTCCTCGCAGGCCTTCGGCGCCACCCAGCTGGAGAAGCTCGACGACGGCATCCTGACCGGCAACGACGACCGGCTCTTCTTCCGCAACACCCTGGACATGATCACGGGCAAGCAGAAGCAGGGCGGCAACGTCGTCACCACGCTGAACGCGGCCGCGCAGAAGGCGGCGTACAACGGGCTGAAGGGTCAGGGCGGCAAGGGCGCGGTCGTCGCCCTGGAGCCGTCCACCGGCAAGATCCTGGCCCTGGCCTCCTACCCGTCGTACGACCCGTCGTCCTTCGCGGGCAACACCACCGACAAGGACGCCAAGGCCTGGAACAGCCTGCAGAAGAAGAACAACCCGGCTGACCCGATGCTGAACCGGGCCCTGCGCGAGACGTACCCGCCGGGCTCCACCTTCAAGGTGGTGACCGCGGCGGCCGCGCTGGAGAACGGCAAGTACACCTCTGCCGACCAGCCGACCGACTCCCCGCTGCCGTACGTGATGCCGGGCACCCGCACCGAGCTGAAGAACGAGGGCAACATCCCCTGCAAGAACGCGACCATGCGGGTCGCGCTGCAGTTCTCCTGCAACACCGTCTTCGGCAAGATCGGCGCCGACCTCGGCAACGACAAGATGCTGGCCGAGGCGAAGAAGTTCGGCTTCGACTCCGAGCAGTTCACCCCGGTCCGCTCCAACGCGTCGGTGTTCTCCGACAACATGAACCAGTCGCAGACCGCGCTGTCCTCCATCGGCCAGTACAACACCGCCGCCACCCCGCTGCAGATGGCCATGGTCGCCTCGGCGGTCGCCAACGACGGCAAGCTGATGAAGCCGTACATGGTCGACACGCTGCAGTCCTCCAACCTCGACCCGATCGAGAAGACCCAGCCGGAGGAGCTGAGCCGGCCGCTGTCGCCGCAGAACGCGCAGATCCTGCAGTCGATGATGGAGACCGTCGTCAAGGACGGCACCGGCAAGAACGCGCAGCTGGGCGGCGGCATCACCGTCGGTGGCAAGACCGGCACCGCCCAGCACGGTGTGGCGAACAGCGCAAACCCGTATGCGTGGTTCATCTCCTATGCCAAGCTTCCCGACGGGAGCTCGCCGGTCGCCGTGGCCGTCGTCGTCGAGGACGAGCAGGCCAACCGCGACGACATCTCCGGCGGCGGCCTGGCCGCGCCCATCGCGAAGAGCGTGATGGAGGCGGTCATCTCCTCCAAGAAGTGAGGCCCATCACAACGCTTTCACATCGGTGCACGTTGCGATACCGGTCCTGTATCGGGTTCCGGGCTTGGCCAGGTCATACAAAGCGAGCCGGGTACCGTAGGCCCGGACGGCAGCCTCGGTCGCGCATCGACGTGACGGCCGAGACCGACGGAGAGGGCTGGTAGGTAGCTATGGAAGAGCCGCGTCGCCTCGGCGGCCGGTACGAGCTGGGCCAGGTGCTCGGCCGTGGTGGCATGGCGGAGGTCTACCTCGCGCATGACACCCGGCTCGGCCGCACCGTGGCGGTGAAGACGCTGCGCGCCGACCTCGCGCGCGATCCGTCCTTCCAGGCCCGGTTCCGCCGGGAGGCCCAGTCGGCCGCCTCGCTCAACCATCCCGCGATCGTCGCGGTCTACGACACGGGCGAGGACTACATCGACGGGGTCTCCATCCCGTACATCGTGATGGAGTACGTCGACGGCTCCACCCTGCGTGAACTGCTGCACAGCGGCCGCAAGCTCCTGCCGGAGCGCGCGATGGAGATGACCATCGGCATCCTCCAGGGCCTGGAGTACGCGCACCGCAACGGCATCGTCCACCGCGACATCAAGCCGGCCAACGTCATGCTGACCCGCAACGGCCAGGTCAAGGTCATGGACTTCGGCATCGCCCGCGCCATGGGCGACGCCGGCATGACGATGACGCAGACGGCCGCGGTGATCGGCACGGCCCAGTACCTCTCACCGGAGCAGGCGAAGGGCGAACAGGTCGACGCCCGCTCCGACCTGTATTCGACGGGTTGCCTCCTGTACGAGCTGCTGACGGTCCGCCCGCCGTTCGTCGGCGACTCCCCGGTGGCGGTGGCCTACCAGCACGTCCGCGAGGAGCCGCAGCCGCCGTCCGTCTTCGACCCCGAGATCACGCCCGAGATGGACGCGATCGTCCTGAAGGCGCTGGTCAAGGACCCGAACTACCGCTACCAGTCGGCCGACGAGATGCGCGCCGACATCGAGGCCTGCCTGGACGGCCAGCCGGTCGCGGCCACGGCCGCGCTGGGCGCCGTCGGCTACGGCGGCTACCCCGACGACCAGCCGACCACAGCCCTGCGCCAGGAGCCGGGCGCCGGAGCGACCACCATGCTCCCGCCCATGAACCCCGACGACGGCGGCTACGGCTACGACGAGCGCCCCGACCGGCGCCGTCAGCAGCCGAAGAAGTCCAACACCTCCACGATCCTCCTCGTGGTCGCGGGCATCCTCGTCCTGGTCGGCGCCATCCTGATCGGCAAGTGGGCCTTCAGCGGCCACAACGCCGGCAACGGCAAGGTGTCCGTACCGAACTTCGTGGGCCAGCCGCTGAACGCGGCCAGGACCATGGCGGACAACGTCGACCTGAAGGTGACGGTCGGCTCCCGCAAGCCCTGTGAGGACCAGCCCAAGGGCAGCGTGTGCGCCCAGAACCCGGACCCGAAGACGAGTGTCGCGAAGGGCACCACGGTCAGCCTCACGCTGTCGACCGGCGCCCCGAAGGTCACCGTGCCGGACGTCCGCGGCATCCAGTTCGACCAGGCCCAGTCCCAGCTCGAGAACAAGGGGTTCAAGGTCGAGAGGAAGGACGTGGTCTCCGACCAGACCCCGGGCGTCGTCATCAAGCAGGACCCGGCGGGCGGCGAGAGCAAGCAGAAGGGCACCACGATCACCCTCACCGTCGCCAAGGAGGCGGAGAAGGTCACCGTGCCCAACGACCTCGTCGGCAAGTCCTGTGACGACGCCAAGGCCGAGCTGCAGCAGCTGGGTCTGACGCCGACCTGCAACGACACCCCGACCAACAACCCCGACGACAACGGCAAGGTCCTCTCGACCAACCCGCCGGCGGGCCAGCAGGTGGCCAAGAACACGCCCATCGCCGTCAACGTCGGCAAGGTCCAGAACAGCCAGGTGCAGGTTCCGGCGAACCTCCAGGGCCAGAAGCTGAGGGACGCCAAGCGGCTGCTCCAGCAGGCGGGCCTGCAGGTCGGGAACATCCAGGGCTCCCAGGACGACAACGCGATCGTCTTCAACTCGGACCCGGCCCCGGGCACCCCGGTGAACCAGGGCACCGTGGTCAACCTGGTCACCGTGGGCGGCCCGGGCGGCCAGGGCGGCAACAACAACGGCGGCACCAACTTCTTCGGCGGTGTCACCGGCTGACCACCCGGCGCACAGACGACAGGGCCCCTGCCCGGAGCAACCTCCGGGCAGGGGCCCTGTCACATGCTCAGCGCAGCTCCGCCGGAGGCGTCCGTTTGCTGTCCACCTTCTCCACCCGGACCAGTTCGCCCCACACCACGTAGCGGTACAGGGACGTGTACACCGGCGTGCAGGTCGTCAGCGTGATGTAGTGGCCCGGCTTGGTCTTCCCGGACTCCTTCGGGACCCGGTCGAGGACCTTGACGTCGTACTTCGAGGTCTCGGGAAGGATCGAGAAGACCTTGTAGACGTACCAGTCGTCCCGCGTCTCGAAGACGATCGGGTCGCCCTTCTTCAGCTTGTCGATGTTGTGGAACTTCGCGCCGTGACCGTCGCGGTGGGCGGCGAGGGCGAAGTTGCCGTCCTTGCCGGTCATCGGCAGCGTGGCCTTGACCGGGTCGGTGTAGTAGCCGGCCACGCCGTCGTTCAGGACGTCCGTGTCCGTGCCCTTCTCGACCAGGACCGTGCCGTTCTTCATCGCCGGCACGTGCAGGAAGCCGATGCCGTCCTTGGTGTCCAGCGCGCCGGGGCCGGAGTCCGTGGACTGCGCCCAGTGCTGGCGGACCCTGTCGGCCTGCTTGTCCGCCTTGCGGTCCGCTATCACGTTCGTCCACCACAGGGAGTAGACGACGAAGAGGCCGAGCAGCACGCCCGCCGTGATGAGGAGTTCGCCGAAAAAGCTCACCGCCGTCGCGATCCTGCCCGGCCGCCGGCGGCGCTCCGCCGGCTCCGGGCCGGACGCGTCCGTGTGTTCTTCGGTCTCGTCGGCGGTCGCTGCCACTGTGTCTTTGCCCCTACTCGATGAGCGCGTCCGGCTTGCCCTTGCTGCGTGGGCGTTCCTCGACCATCTTGCCCCAGACGATCAGCCGGTACTTGCTGGTGAACTCGGGTGTGCAGGTGGTCAGCGTGATGTACCGGCCGGGCTTGGTGAAACCCGAGCCCTTGGGGACGGGGTCCAGCACGCTGGTGTTGGACGGCGAGGTGACCGGCAGCATCGACGTCACCTTGTACACGAAGTAGGTGTCCTGTGTCTCGACCACGACCGGATCACCGGGCTTGAGCTTGTTGATGTACCGGAAGGGCTCGCCGTGGGTGTTGCGGTGTGCCGCGAGGCCGAAGTTGCCGGTCTTGTCATAGGGCATCGCCGTCTTCAGCGCGCCCTCGCCGTAGTGCCCGACCATGCCCTTGTCGAGCACCTTCGCGTTGCTGACGCCCTCCGCGATCGGCGCCACCACGTCGAGCTTCGGGATGTGCAGGATGGCGAAGCCCTGACCGGGCTCGAAGACGCCCGGGTTGCGCTTGCCGCTGGCCCAGTCGTTCTGCAGCTGATGGGTCTCGCTGCCCGCCTGCGCGTGCGCGCGCACATTGGTCCACCACAGCTGGTAGGTGACGAACAGCAGCATCAGCACGCCGGTGGTGATGAACACCTCGCCGATCACGCGGCTCGCGATCACGGCCGGGCCGGGCTTGGCCAGCCGCGCCTGCCGCCGGGCCTCCACCCGCGACAGCGGGCGCTGCGGATCCTGCGCCGCCGCGGAAGCGGCCGTCTCCCGGCCGGCGCCATGACGTCCGCCGCGCCGCCTGGCGGCCTTCCTGCGGGCCGCTCGGCCCCCGGCTGTGGATCCAGTGGCTGATGAGGCGGACGAGGCCTCAGAGGCCCGTCTGTGGCCGCCGCCCGGCTCCGCCGACGCCGGGCCGGGAATCCGCAGCGCCATCGTCTCGTCGTCGAGGCGCGTCAGCGGCGCGCCGGGCGCCTCGCCGAGGGGCGGCAGCAGGGCCGTCTCCCCGGCGGGCGCGCGCAGCGGGGAACCGGGCTGCTCGACCGCGGGCATCGCGGCCGTCGGCGGGTCGTCCCGCCGCCCCGCGTGGCGACCCGCCCGGCGCTCGGCCCGGCTTCCGGCGTAGGGCGCGCCGCCGTGGGACTCGTACGGACTCTCGCCGCCGTACAAGTCCTCACGCTCGGGGCGCACCGCGGTCACGCCGTGGCCCTGCCCACCACCGGGGCGAGCCCCGCCGACCTCGCCACGGCACCCTGGTCGCCGCACTCCACCAGCCAGTTGGCCAGCATCCGGTGCCCGTGCTCGGTCAGCACCGACTCGGGGTGGAACTGCACGCCCTCGACGGGAAGTTCCCGGTGCCGCAGGCCCATGATGATGCCGTCGTGGGTGCGGGCGGTCACCTCCAGCTCGGCCGGGACCGTCGCCGGCTCGGCCGCCAGGGAGTGGTAGCGGGTCGCGGTGAACGGGGAGGGCAGACCGGCGAAGACACCCCGGCCCTCGTGCTCGACGAGCGAGGTCTTGCCGTGCAGCAGCTCGGGCGCCCGGTCCACCACGCCGCCGTACGCCACCTGCACGGACTGCATGCCCAGACACACGCCGAAGACCGGGACTCCGGTGGCCGCGCAGTGCCGGACCATGTCCACGCACACGCCCGCCTCCTCCGGCGTGCCGGGGCCGGGCGAGAGCAGCACGCCGTCGAAGCCGTCCTCGGCGTGCGCGGTCGACACCTCGTCGTTGCGCAGCACCTCGCACTCGGCGCCCAGCTGGTACAGGTACTGGACGAGGTTGAAGACGAAGCTGTCGTAGTTGTCGACGACGAGAATCCGCGCAGTCACTGGTTGTCCACCGTCACATCGTTGAAGGGCAGCAGCGGTTCGGCCCACGGGAAGACGTACTGGAAGAGGATGTAGATCACGGCCAGGACCAGGACGAGGCTGATCACTGCCTTCACCCATGCGTTTCCCGGCAGATGCCGCCAGATCCAGCCGTACATGCCGTCCCTTGCCGTCCCTTCCGTATCCCTACGGCATCAGACACACGCCGTACGTCACCAGACTAACGGCGCAGAGCCTCCGGTTCGCCCGACTCCACGGGCCGCGTGGCGTCCAGGTGCGCCCAGACGATCAGCCGGTGGCTGTGGCCCCACTCCGGATCGCAGGTGGTCAGCGTCAGGTACCGGCCCGGACGCGTGTACCCCGACTTACGTGGCACAGGGTCGATCACCTCAACGTCCGCCGGAACTGTTTTGTAGGGGCCTTTGTCGATCCGATACGTGAACCAGGTGATTCCGTCCGTGAGCACGACCGCGTCGCCGGGCCGCAGCTTCGGGAAGTCCTTGAACGGGTCGCCGTAGGTGCGCCGGTGCCCGGCCACCGCGAAGTTGCCCACCTGGCCGAGCCGGGCGGTGCCGGCATAGTGGGCGAGGCCCCTGGCCAGCACGTCCCGGCCGGTGCCCTCCAGCACCGGCTTGTTCCACGTGAAACCGAGCCGCGGAATGTACATGATCGCGAAGGGCCTGCCGTAGTGGTACGGCGCCGGCTTCACCCCGCCCGCCGAGGCGCTTCCCGTTCCCGTCGTGGGCCGCACGCTCCCCGTGGACCACTGCCGGTGCAGCTGGTCGATCTGGTCGTTCATCGCGCCGTCGGCCCGTATCCCCGTCCAGAACAGCAGGTAGACGACGAAGAGCACGATGAGCCCGCCGACGGTGACACACAGTTCGCTCAAGGTCCTGACGATCACGCGCACCGGCGGCTCCAGGCGGCGACTGCGGGCGGCTACTGCACGGGCTTCGCGTAGTGCAGATCCACTGTGCCGGAGTAACCCGGAAGAGTCACCGTCCCGTCCTCGGTGACTTTCCACCCGAGGCCGTAGACGTTGACGTACACCATGTAGGTCTGGATCGCCTTGCTCGCCGCGAGCGCCTGCTGCAGCCTGTCCGGGTCCCCGACCGCGGTGATCTTGTACGGCGGTGAGTAGACGCGGCCCTGGAGGATCAGCGTGTTGCCCACGCAGCGCACCGCGCTGGTGGAGATCAGCCGCTGGTCCATGACCTTGATCCCCTTGGCGCCGCCCTGCCACAGGGCGTTCACCACGGCCTGCAGGTCCTGCTGGTGGATGACCAGGTAGTCGGGCTGCGGCTCGGGGTAGCCGGGCAGCTTGGCGGTGGCGTTGGGCGGGGCGTCGTTGAGGGTGACCGTGATGGCCTTGCCGGTGAGCGGCTGGGTGCCCGCGCTGTTCTCCAGCCTGGTCAGCCGCCGGTCCTGGGCCTTGGAGCTGCCGTCGTCACTCTCCGCGAGGGACTCCACGCTGCTGCGCAGGGAGGCGTTGGACTCGTCCAGCTCCTTGTTCTTGCGGCTGCGCTGCTGGATCAGGTCGGACAGCTTCAGCAGGGAGCCGTCCTGGCGAATGTCGGTGCCCTTCGCCGTGTCGAAACTGGTGAAGAAGATCAGTCCCGCGAGGGCGAAGACGGCCGCCGTGAGGACACGCACCGGACGGAACCGCAGCCTGCGGCCGGGGCCGGAGCCCGTTGCTCCCGTCCCGGCGGAGTCGGCAGAATTGCTCAACGTACCCTTATCTCCTTCGGCGCCGCGGAAGCACTACGCTAACGGACGCCCGGGGGAGCACACAGAGTCGTCATCTTGGCCCCTTGTACGCTGCCCCGAGCCCGACCCAGTTACCTGCGCGGCCACGCAGCGCATCGACAGGAGAGACCCTCGTGCCGAAGTCACGTATCCGCAAGAAGGCCGACTACACGCCGCCGCCGGCGAAGCAGGCCACCGCGATCAATCTGAGCAACCGTGCCTGGGTCGCGCCGGTCATGCTGGCCATGTTCATCATCGGCCTGGCCTGGATCGTCGTCTTCTACGTGACCGACGGCTCGCTGCCCATCGACGCGCTGGACAACTGGAACATCGTGGTCGGCTTCGGCTTCATCGCCGCCGGGTTCGGCGTCTCCACGCAGTGGAAGTAGGCCGGCCGGCCCTGGCTCTGCCCAGGGGTGTCCGATGAGTTATCCACAGGCCTGAGGATTTCCACATCCCCCTGGGGAAAAGACTACGATCTGTGGATAACTCATCGAGCGTTGACGCCGGTGTGACTGCCCTACCGGCTCCCACACACCCGTTCGCACCCGGCTCGACCTGCGAAAACACATCCGAGCGGCAGGCGGCACACCTGTGCCCGCACCGTGTGCACAAGATCCACCACCCGCTGTGGACAACGGCCCGGATCAGGTGAGCTGAACCGTCCTGACCAGGGTGAGAACGACGACCACCGCCAGTACGAGGGCGCAGGTGCCGTACTGGACCAGCGCCCGGTTGCGGCGCGGGGCGTGCACCATGGCGTACCCGGCGACGACACCGGCGACCAGGCCGCCGATGTGGGCCTCCCAGGCGATGTTGAAGCCCGGGCTGAAGGTGATGATCAGGTTGATCACCAGCAGGGCGACCAGCGGCCGCAGATCGTAGTTGAGCCGGCGCATGAGCACGCCGGTCGCGCCGAAGAGACCGAAGATCGCTCCGGAGGCGCCGAGCGAGGCCTGGTTGGGGGCGGCGACCAGATACGTGAGGGCGCTGCCGGCCAGCCCGGAGACGAAATAAAGGGTGAGATAGCGGGCGCGGCCGAGCGCGGCTTCGAGCGGGCCGCCGATCCACCACAGGCTGAGCATGTTGAACAGGATGTGGGCGTAGCCGCCGTGCAGGAACATCGCGGTCAGCATGCGGTAGTACTGGCCCGCGGCGACGCCCTGTACCCCGGACAGCAGCGGAGCGTAGGCCTGGCCGATCAGCTCGAACCGGTTGGTGAAGCGGTCGCCGACGGCGAGCTGGACCAGGAAGACGGCGAGGTTGACGCCGATGAGCAGCTTCGTCAGCAGCCGCGGGTCCCTCGTCATGGTGCCGCCCGCGAACGTGCGCGGCCGGGATGCGGCCGGCGCCGGACCCGTGCCGGAGCCGCCGCCGCGGACACAGTCGGGGCACTGGAAGCCGACGGAGGCGCTGACCATGCACTCGGGGCAGATCGGGCGTTCGCAGCGGGTGCAGCGCACCCCGGCCTCACGGTCCGGGTGCCGGTAGCACACGGGCAGGCTCCGGGCCTCCTGCGCGCTCCGTGCAGCGTGATCCATCAGGTCCCCTTGCTTGTCGTGACGCTTCCCCCGGCACATACCCCGCCCCGCCCATCCTTACGGACGAGCGGGGCGTTTGGTTCCCTGTGGGGTGTTCCGCGGGGATGATCCCCGCGGACGGCGCACAGAGCGGTGGGCTCAGCCCTCGCGGTTCTCGATGACGACCGACTCGATGACGACGTCCTTGGCCGGGCGGTCGTTGCGGCCGGTGGGCACGGCGGCGATGTCGTCGACGACCTTCTGGCTGGCCGGGCTGGTGACCTCACCGAAGATGGTGTGCTTGCGGTTCAGCCACGTCGTGGGGGCGACGGTGATGAAGAACTGCGAGCCGTTGGTGCCCGGGCCGGCGTTCGCCATGGCCAGCAGGTAGGGCTTGTTGAAGGACAGGTCCGGGTGGAACTCGTCCTCGAACTTGTAGCCCGGGCCGCCGATGCCGGAACCCAGCGGGTCGCCGCCCTGGATCATGAAGCCGCTGATGACACGGTGGAAGATCGTGCCGTCGTAGAGCCGGTTCCTGCTCTTCTCACCCGTGCCGGGGTGCGTCCACTCGCGCTCGCCCTGCGCCAGTTCGACAAAGTTCTTGACCGTGACGGGCGCGTGGTTCGGGAACAGCCGGACCTCGATGTCGCCGTGGTTGGTCTTCAGGGTGGCATAAAGCTGCTCAGCCACGATCTGCCTTCCGTTGTCTTCCTGTGACTCTCCGATCCTCGCACGGACCGGCCCGTGCGTCGCCCGTCGGCCAGGAGTGCCGCCGTGAGTTCCACCGGTAGGGCAGCGTCGGGCGGCGATTCGTGACAGTGTCGTCGGCAAGCTCCTGTTGCCCGGAATCGAGCCGAAAGAGCCATCGGCACCCATATGCCCGCCCGCACATGCCGCGCAGACCGTTGGCAGGCATGATCCGTAAAAGGGTGGAAAGTCGAAATACCGTACGCCACCGAGGAGGAGGAACCCGTGACCCGCATCGACAGCGTGCGCGCCGCGACCGGCTCGGCGAGGGACAGCGTGCTGCACGCCGCGGAAGTGGTGGCGCCCTACGCCGACACGGCCAAGGAGCGTGCCGCGCAGTACGCGCAGGAGGCACGCGTACGGCTGGCGCCCGTGGTCTCGCAGGCCGCCGAACAGGCCCGCGTGCAGTACGACGCCCGGCTCGCCCCGCGCCTGGAACAAGCCCGTGCGTATGTGCCGCCGAAGGTGGACTCGGCCGCGCACGAGGCCGCCGTCCGCACCCGCAAGGCCGCCCGCCAGGCGGCCAGGTACTCGCGTCCCAAGATCGAGCAGGCGATGGCCGCGGCCGCTCCGGTCCGTGACGAGGCCGCCGCGCGCAGCGCCGCCGCACTGGCCGCGTTGCGCGGCAACGTCTCGGCCCAGGACATCCAGAAGCTGGCCCGCAGGAACCAGCGCAGGTGCCGCGCCGGCCGGGCCGCGAAGCTGGTGGCGTTGCTGGGCGTGGTGGCGGGCGGTGCCTTCGCGGCCTGGAAGTGGTGGGACAAGCAGGCGAACCCCGACTGGCTGGTCGAGCCGCCGGCCGCGACGGAGGTTCCCGAGCCGGGGCGGCTGAGTTCCGTGGACGGCAGCAGCGCCTCGGCACTGGACCCGGAGGTGCAGGCGAAGCAGGCCAAGGAGGACTCCGCCGACCGCGACAAGGAGGAGTGAGGCGGGCCTGTCCCGCACAGACGTCAAACGGGCCGTGGGCCGGGAGAGTTGAGCATCTCCCGGCCCACGGCCCGTTTCACGTGAAACATCGCCGGGAGCCTCAGCCCCGTGGCCTCGCCGCCCTCTCGACCAGCGCGCCGATCCTCGCCTCGTCGGCGGCGGTCAGCTCCTTCAGGGCGTAGGAGGCCGGCCACATGGTGCCCTCGTCCAGGTTCGCCTGGTCGCTGAAGCCGAACGTCGCGTAGCGCGAGCTGAACTTCTGCGCGCTCTGGAAGAAGCAGACGACCTTGCCGTTCCGGGCGTACGCCGGCATCCCGTACCAGAGCTTGGGGGCGAGCTCCGGCGCGCTCGCCCTGACGACGGCGTGGAGTCGTTCGGCCATGATCCGGTCCGGCTCCTGCATCTCGGCGATCTTCGCGAGCACGGCGGCCTCGTCCTGCGCCGCCTTGTCGGCGCGCGATCCGCGGCGCGCGGAGGCCTTCAGCTCCTTGGCACGCTCCTTCATCGCGGCCCGCTCCTCGTCCGTGAACCCCTCGGACGTCGTGTCGGTGGCGAGGGCGGTTCCGGCGGGCTTCTTCGCGTTGTTCATCGTAGGTCTCCTCCTGCGGGTGCGGATGTCGTCGGCTGCGGCGTGCGTGCGTCGTCAGCCCCAGGCGCCGGCGATCTGCCGGGTCGTGGCGTTGAGGCGGTTGAACAGGTTGGTGACGCCGATCATCAGGACGATCGCGGCCAGCTGCTTCTCGTCGAAGTAGGTGGCCGCCGCGTCCCAGACCTCGTCGCTCACCGCGTCGGCACGGTCGGCCAGTCGCGTCGCGGCCTCGGCCAGCGCAAGGGCCGCCCGCTCCTCGTCGGTGAAGTACGGGGCCTCCCTCCAGGCGGCGACGGTGGCGAGCCGCTCGTCGCTCACGCCGGCCGTGCGGGCCGTCTTGGCACCGGCGTCGACGCAGGCGCTGCACCCGTTGATCTGGCTGACCCGCAGATGCACCAGCTCCAGCGTCTGCGCGTCCACACCGCCGGAGTGCACGGCCGTGACGAGCTGCTGAATGGGCTGCATCGCGTCGGACAGGACGACGGCGGGGTTCTGCATGCGGGACTGCATCGTGGTCTCCCTCTTCCGGGTCGCCGCCCCGTTCCCGTCGGGGCGTGACTGAATGACAGCCCGGCCCGGGCGCCGAAACGAGGGCGATGGGACACCGTGGGACACCTGAAACAGCCTTGACCAGCCGCGAATTGGCTCGGAAGACTGCTGCCGGAACGGGACGGGGGAGGCGGGGACACCGTGGACGGTCGGGAACGGGCGGCGAAGGCCGATCCGCAGGAGGAACTGGCGGCCAGGTTGCGGCTGCTGCAGGACCTGTCCGGTCTCGGTGTGCGCGCCCTCGCGCGGGACACCGGCCTCAGCTCCTCGTCGCTGTCGCGCTACCTCAACGGGCAGACCGCGCCGCCCTGGCCCGTGGTGGTCGCCCTCTGCCGCCTGGTCAAGCGCGACCCCCGCCCCCTGCGCCCCCTGTGGGAGCGGGCCTCGAACCCGTTGCCGGCGCCCCCGAAGAGCAGCCGCCAGGGCCGGCCGCTGCCCCGCAACGACCTGCCGCGCGACGTGCCCGACTTCACCGGGCGCGAGGAGCGGCTCGCCGCCGTGTTCGACGCGCTCGACAGCCATCGGGCGGTGTCCGTCGACGGCATGGCGGGGGTCGGCAAGACCTGTCTGGCGGTGCACGCCGCGCACCGGCTCGCCGCAGACTTCCCGGACGGCCAGCTGTATGTGGACCTGCACGGGTTCACCGAGGGTCGTCCCCCGCTCGACCCGGACTCCGCGCTGCGGACGCTGCTCGCCGCGCTCGACGTGCCGTCCGAGCGGGTTCCGCAGGAGGGTCTCGAGCGGCTGGCCGCCTGCTGGCGGTCGGAACTGGCCCGACGGCGGGTCGTCGTGGTCCTCGACAACGCAGCGGACGCCGACCAGGTCCGCCCGCTGCTGCCCGGCGCCGGTCCCTCCGTCGCCCTGATCACGAGCCGCAACCGGCTGCTCGGCCTGGACGAGGTGCCCCCGGTCTCGCTCGACGTGCTCAGTCCCGAGGAGAGCGCGCGGCTGCTGGCCCGGGCCAGCGGCGATCCGGACGGCCCCGAGGGCAGGCTGGCCCGCGACCCGGAGTCCGCCGCCGAGGTGCTGCGGCTGTGCGGGCGTCTGCCGCTGGCCCTGCGGCTGGCCGGGGCCCGGCTGCGGCACCGGCCGGGCTGGACCGTGGGCATCCTGGCCGAGCGGATGGCGCAGGGCACGAGCGAGTTCGACGCCGCGTTCGGCGCGGCGCTCGCCATGTCGGTGCGGCAGCTCAACCGATCCCAGGCCCGCCTGTTCCGGATGCTGGGCCTGCTGCCCGGAACGTCCTTCGACGCGTACGTGGTGGCCGCGCTGGCGGACGTCCCGCTGCACAGCGCGCAGGCGATGCTGGAGGACCTGCTCGACGCGCACCTCGTGCAGCAGCCGACGGCGGACCGCTACCGGCTGCACGACCTGGTGCACCAGCACGCGCGGCGGGCCGGCGCCGAACAGGACCCGGCGGGCGAGCGGGAGCGGGCCCTTTGCCGGGTGCTGGACTACTACGTGCACGCGGCGGCCGCCGCCGACGCCGCGATGCCGTTCCTGTCGCCCGGCCGGGCCGTCCGCGCGGGCCGGTCCCCGGCCGAGCTGCCGCAGTTCCCGGACAAGAACGCGGCTTTCGCCTGGCTCGTCGCGGAGTACGGCAACCTGATGGCGGCCTTCGAGACGGCGGCCGCCGTCGGGTCCGACGCGCACGTGTGCGAGCTGCCGCGCGTCCTGCGCTCCTACTTCGCGCGGCGCTGCGGCACCACGCATCTCAACGTCCTCTTCGAGCGGTCGCTCGCCGCCGCCGAGCGCCTGGGCGACCCGGCGCGGCTCGCCGAGGCGCACAGCGACCTGGGCTTCGCCCGCTACAACGCGGGCCGGATGGCGGAGGCCGCCGCCGCGTACGAGGCGGCCGGGCGCCGGCTGTCCCAGGCGTGGGACGCGCGGGCGGAGGCCGAGCTGGCCCTGCGGCGCGGCTATCTCAGCTGGGACGAGGGGCACGTCGAGGAGCCGCTGGAGCTGTTCCGGCTGGCCGGGAAGCTGTACGAGCAGGCCGGCTGTCCCACGGGCGCCGCCCACGCGGCAGCCTCGGAGGCCTGGGCGATGCTCCAGCTGGGACACCGGGAGGAGGCGGCGCAGCGGGCCCGGGAGCTGCTGGCCCTGCCACACGCCGACCCGGCGTGGCCGCCCGGGCTGACGGCGCGGATCACGCTCGGCCTGGCCGTCGCCCGGGAGCGGCCCGACGAGGCGGCGGAGCACCTGCACCGGGCGCTGGAGCTGGCCCGCGAGGACGGGCACCTGCACAACCAGGCCTGGTGCCTCAACTGCCAGGGCGTCGCCCTGCGGCAGATGGGCCGGTACGAGGAGGCGCTGGCCAGCCACCGGGAGGCGTTCGCGCTGCTCGACGAGTTGTTCGAGGAGCACTGGAAGATCCATTTCCTCAACGGCTACGCCGAGACCTGTCGGCTCGCGGGGCTCCCGGACGAGGCCCTGCGGCTGCACCGGCAGGCGCTGGAGCTGGCCCCCCGGCTGGGAAACCGGCACGCGGAGGCGCTGGCCCACGAGGGAATCGCGACCGTGCTGGAGAAGACCGACCCGGCCGAGGCCGCCCGGCACCGGACGGCGGGACAGGCCGTCCTCGAGGAACCGGATGGCCGTACCGGAAGGCCGTAGAACGGACCGCACCAGCGGGCCTCCGGGCGCACAAAGGACCCCTCCGATCGCGTTTCCGCAGGTCGGAGGGGTTTTTGACCGTGGAGCCTAGGGGAGTCGAACCCCTGACATCCGCCATGCAAAGACGGCGCTCTACCAACTGAGCTAAGGCCCCGGGAAGGAGCGACCGGCCGGGAAAGCGTGGTCCGGCGGGCGCCGCAGACCAGAGTACCGGGTCACCCCCCGTATCCCGCAAAAAGATTGGGGGTCCCCGTGGATGACCACTCTCCGTAAGATGCTCGACGTGGTTCGCTACAGCGAACCGCGTTTTTAGGGGAAGCGATGGGGAGACGCAATGGACGCCGCACAGCAGGAAGCCACCGCCAGAGCGCGGGAGCTGCAGCGGAACTGGTACGGGGAGCCGTTGGGGGCGCTCTTCCGTAAGCTCATCGACGATCTCGGGCTCAACCAGGCCCGTCTGGCTGCGGTCCTGGGGCTGTCCGCTCCGATGCTCTCGCAGCTGATGAGCGGCCAGCGCGCGAAGATCGGCAATCCCGCGGTGGTCCAGCGGGTGCAACTGCTGCAGGAGCTGGCGGCCCAGGTCGCGGACGGCAGCGTCAGCGCCGCCGAGGCGACCGAGCGCATGGACGAGATCAAGAAGTCGCAGGGGGGTTCCGTGCTCAGCAACACCACGCACACGACGAACAGTTCGGGTGCGCCCACCGTCAAGCGGGTGGTCCGCGAGATCCAGTCGCTGCTGCGGTCGGTGGCCGCCGCGGGCGACATCATCGAGGCCGCGGACAGCCTCGCCCCGACCCACCCCGAACTGGCCGAGTTCCTCCGGGTCTACGGCGCCGGCCGCACCTCCGACGCGGTGGCCCACTACCAG
>NZ_JBLEBI010000387.1:0-549 GCF_047340315.1 Streptomyces sp. AF1A | reverse complement strand
CCCGAGGGCATCCGGCGCGTCTCCGCCCGCGCCGGCGGCACCGAGGGCGGCCTGTCCACCGGCGAACTGCTGCGGGTGCGGGCCGCTATGAAGCCGATCGCCACCGTGCCCCGGGCCCTGCGCACCGTGGACGTCGCCACCGGCGAGGAGGCGCAGGCCCATCACCAGCGCTCCGACGTCTCCGCCGTGCCGGCCGCGGGCATCGTCGCCGAGGCGATGGTCGCGCTGGTCCTCGCGGACGCGGTCGCCGAGAAGTTCGGCGGCGACTCCGTGGCCGAGACCCGCCGCAACGTGCGCTCGTACCTCGACAACCTCCACATCCGGTGAGCGCCGTGCCTGCGATCGTGCTCGTCGGCCCGATGGGGGTGGGCAAGTCCACCGTCGGCCGGCTGCTCGCCGAGCGGCTCGGACTCGGCTACCGGGACACCGACGACGACATCGTGGCCGCCGAGGGCCGCACCATCGCCGAGATCTTCGTGGACGACGGCGAGCCCGCCTTCCGGGAGATGGAGAAGCGGGCCGTGCGGGCCGCGCTCGCCGAGCACGAGG
>NZ_JBLEBI010000386.1:0-583 GCF_047340315.1 Streptomyces sp. AF1A | reverse complement strand
TGAGGGTTTTCAGCGGTGCCGCTCCAGGGTGAGGACGGCCTTGGTGATTGACGTCATGCGATTTGGGCTGCATCGGGCTCTGCGGAAGATTCGCCAGGATTTCAGGCGGGCGATCCCTCGTTCGACGGGTGCGCGGGCGGCGGACAAGGCCCGGTTGACGGTCTGCTCGGTCGGAGTGAGTTCGCCGTTGGGCGGCCGGCGCCTGGGGGTGGTGACCCACTCGCCCGCGCCGATGTAGGCCATGTCGGCGAGGACTGGGACGCCCTGGCGCTCGCAGATCCTGATGATCTTGTGGGTGCGGGCGGCGGTGAGGTCGTGAGTTCGGCCAGGCAGGGCGGGTGACAGCCACAGCGTGCGACCGGCCGGATCTGCGATGACCTGCACATTCACGCCGTGCCGCTTGTGCTTCGTCGAATAGTCCGCGCGCCCGTCCCCGACCCGGTCGCACTCCGCGAGCGTGCCGTCCACGAGAACGTAGCCGGGGTCTGTCTCGCGCAGGACCTTCAGCAGGCCCGGCGCCTTGTCGGCCAGGTGCTCGATGACGGTGGTGACGTACGCGTGGGCGGTGCCGACGGAGATACGG
>NZ_JBLEBI010000385.1:0-733 GCF_047340315.1 Streptomyces sp. AF1A | reverse complement strand
TGTCGACTTCTTCGACGGTGCCACTCTCCTCGGCACCGGCACACTGGCCGGCGGCATCGCCACCCTGACGACCTCCGCCCTCAGCGTCGGAACCCACAGCCTGACCGCGGTCTACAACGGCAGCTCCAACTTCACCGGTTCCACCTCGCCGGTCGACACGCAGACCGTGGCGCAGGCGGCGACGACCACGGGCCTGGCGTCGGCGCCTGACCCGTCGGTGTTCGGGCAGGGGAAAACACTCACTGCGACGGTTGCCGCGGTTTTGCCGGGTGCGGGCACTCCGACGGGGACGGTCGACTTCTTCGACGGTGCCACTCTCCTCGGCACCGGCACACTGGCCGGCGGCATCGCCACCCTGACGACCTCCGCCCTCAGCGTCGGAACCCACAGCCTGACCGCGGTCTACAACGGCAGCATCAACTTCACCGGTTCCACCTCGCCGGTCGACACGCAGACCGTGGCGCAGGCGGCGACGACCACGGGCCTGGCGTCGGCGCCTGATCCTTCGGTGTTCGGGCAGGCGAAAACGCTCACTGCGACGGTTACCGCGGTTTTGCCGGGTGCGGGCACGCCGACGGGGACGGTGGACTTCTTCGACGGTGCCACCCTTCTCGGCACCGGCACACTGGCCGGTGGCATCGCCACGCTGACGACCTCGACTCTCGTGGTGGGCTCGCACTCCCTGACCGCGGTGTACTCCGGTGACGGGGATTTCACCGGTTCCACCTCGCCG
>NZ_JBLEBI010000384.1:0-765 GCF_047340315.1 Streptomyces sp. AF1A | reverse complement strand
GCCGTCGAAGAAGCTGACGGTGCCGGTGGGTGTGCCGGCGCCGGGAGGAATGGCGGCGACGGTCGCGGTGAGTGTCTTGGCCTGCCCGGACACCGAGGGGTCCGGTGCCGACGCCAGGCCCGTGGTGGTGGCGGCCTGGGTCACGGTCTGGGTGTCGACCGGTGAGGTGGAGCCGGTGTAGTGGGTGCTGCCGTTGTAGACCGCGGTCAGGGAGTGCGAGCCCACCGCGAGAGTTGAGGTCGTCAGGGTGGCGATGCCGCCGGCGAGTGTGGTGGTGCCGAGGAGGGTGGCGCCGTCGAAGAAGCTGACGGTGCCGGTGGGTGTGCCGGCGCCGGGAGGAACGGCGGCGACGGTCGCGGTGAGTGTCTTGGCCTGGCCGAACACCGAGGGGTCCGGTGCCGACGCCAGGCCCGTGGTGGTGGCGGCCTGGGTCACGGTCTGCGTGTCGACGGGTGATGTCGAACTGGTGTAGTCGGTGCTGCCGTTGTAGACGGCTGTGAGGGAGTGGGTTCCGACGCTGAGGGCGGAGGTCGTCAGGGTGGCGATGCCGCCGGCCAGTGTGGTGGTGCCGAGGAGGGTGGCGCCGTCGAAGAAGCTGACGGTGCCGGTGGGTGTGCCGGCGCCGGGAGGAATGGCGGCGACGGTGGCGGTGAGTGTCTTGGCCTGCCCGGACACCGAGGGGTCCGGTGCCGACGCCAGTGCGGTTGTGGTGGCGGCCTGGGTCACGGTCTGGGTGTCGACCGGTGAGGTGGAGCCGGTGTAGTC
>NZ_JBLEBI010000039.1:0-46756 GCF_047340315.1 Streptomyces sp. AF1A | reverse complement strand
CGAGTCACCGAGTCACCGAGTCACCGAGTCACCGGCAGCTCGGCCGTGGGCGTCGGCGGCTGAAGTGGTCTCCGCCCGGCCGGTGTTGCGGACCGTACCCTGGGCCCGTGGTCAACCGAGACGAGGATCCAGGACAGGTGGCGGCCCGGCTCACCGGGCGCCCGGTGAGCGGAGGGCACCGGGCGCCGGGGTCGCCCGCCGAGGTGACGCTGGACGGCGGAACACCGGTGATGGTCAAGCGCGGCGACGCCCCCGGGGCGGTACGCGCCGAGGTCGCGGGGCTGCGCTGGCTCGCGGCGGCGGGCGCCGTGCGGGTGCCGGCGGTGCTCGGGCACGACGAGCGCTGGATGGTGACCGAGCGGGTGGCGACCGGGCGTCCCATCCCCGAGGCGGCGCTGCGTTTCGGCCGCGCGCTCGCGGCCCTGCACGCGGCCGGTGCGCCCGCCTTCGGGGCGCCGCCGCCGGGCGGCCCCGAGGACGCGTACATCGGCCTCGCCCCGATGCGCAACGCCCCGGGCGCCGACTGGCCCGCCTGGTACGCCGAGCAGCGCGTCCTGCCGTACCTGCGCGGCGCGGTCGACGGCGGCACGCTCCGGCCCGGCGAGGCGGACGTGTTCGAGCGAGTGTGCGCGCGGCTGCCGGAGCTCGCGGGGCCCGCCGAGCCGCCCGCCCGGCTGCACGGCGACCTGTGGAACGGCAATGTGCTGTGGGGCGCGGACGGCGAGGTCCGGCTCATCGACCCGGCCGCGCACGGCGGGCACCGGGAGACCGACCTGGCGATGCTGCAGTTGTTCGGCTGTCCGCACCTCGACCGCATTCTCGCCGGGTACCAGGAGTCGGCGCCGCTCGCCGACGGCTGGCAGTCACGGGTCGGGGTGCACCAGCTCTTCCCCTTGCTGGTGCACGCGGTGCTGTTCGGACGCGGGTACGCGGAACAGGCGTTGACGGTGGCGCGGACGGCGCTCGCGCACTGAGTGGGGCGCCGGTCCACGCGGGCGGAACGCCTCACTCCGGACGATGGTTACACAGTGTAAGGAAACCAATCACCCGTTCGATTCGTATAAGGACGTGAAAGCCGAAGCAGGGAGAGACCATGCAACCGTTCACGCTCAACTACGCGCGCCCGGCTGTGCAGTTGGACGTCACCACTCCGTACGCGTACGACTCCGGACTGCAGTTGAACGTCCTCCCGGACGGGCGGATCGCCGCCACCGACCACGCGACGCTGAGGGCCCTCGGAACCACGACGTCGACGGCCGGTTCCAAGACGCACTTCGACGACTGAACCGCGGGCTCTGGAAGATGACCGTGCTCATCCTGACCAGTGAGGAAGACGTGACGGCGGACATGGTGGTCCTGCGGCTGGGCGAGGCGGGGGTGCCCGTGGTCCGGCTGGACCCCGCCGATCTGACCCATGGGGTGGCGCTGTCGGGCGAGTACGTGCAGGGCGTGTGCCGAGGGCATCTGTCCGTCGGCGGGCGCCTGGTGAGCATGAACGGCGTGCGGTCCGTCTGGGTGCGCAGACCCGGTGCCGCGGCCGCCCGCGCCGCCCAGCCGTCCGCCTGGCTGACCGAGGAGTCGTCGCAGGCGCTGTACGGCATGCTGCGCTGCACCGACGCGCGCTGGATGAACCACCCGGACGCCGCCCGCCGCGCCCGCCACAAGCCCTGGCAGCTGCATCTGGCGCAGCGCAGCGGTCTCGCGGTGCCCGCCACGCTGATCACGACGTTCCCGCAGGCCGCACGGGAGTTCGCGGAGCGGTTCCCCGACCTGGTGGTCAAGCCGGTGTCGGGCGCGCATCCGCAGGAGCCGCCGCGGGCGGTGCCGACCAGCCGGGTGGCGCCCGACACCGACTTCGCGGCGGTCGCCTTCGGCCCGACGCTGCTGCAGCGGCGGGTCGCCAAGCGGGCCGACATCCGGCTCACCGCCGTCGGCGACACGCTCCTGGCGGCCCGCAAGCCCGTCGATCCCGGCGCCCATCCCGACGACGTGGACGTCCGGTTCGCTCCCTCGCTCTCGCCCTGGCTGCCCGCGGACGTGCCCCCGCGGGTCGCCGAGAGCGTGCTGCGCTATCTGCGGGACGCGGAACTCGCCTACGGCGCCTTCGACTTCGCGGAGGACGCCGACGGGATCTGGTGGTTCCTGGAGTGCAACCAGTCCGGCCAGTTCGGGTTCGTCGAGATGGACACCGGCCAGCCGATCGCCGCCACCATCGCCACGTGGCTGGCGGGCGAGGAAGGCCGGGGCCGCACGTGTGCGGACGGCGCCTGCAGTGCAGGCTGTTGAGAACGCGGGGAACGGTTCGGAGAAAGGAAACGCGACATGCGCATCGGACTGCTGGGAACGGGGCCGTGGGCCCAGGCGGCGTACGCGCCCGCCCTCGCCGGGCACCCCGGGCTCGAGTTCGCCGGAGTGTGGGGCCGCCGGCCCGAGGCGGCCACCGCACTGGCGCAGCAGTACGACGTCGCCGCGTACGCCGACGTGGACGCGCTACTGGCCGACGTGGACGCGGTGGCGGTCGCCCTGCCGCCCTCCGTGCAGGCCGAGTTGGCGGTGCGCGCGGCGGAGGCCGGCCGCCACCTGCTGCTGGACAAGCCGCTCGCGGTGTCGGTCGCGGACGGGCGGGCCGTCGTGGCGGCCGTGGAGCGGGCCGGGGTGGCGTCGGTGGTCTTCTTCACCGCGCGCTTCCAGAAGGAGCCGGACGCCTGGATCGAGGAACAGGCGTCCGTGGCGGGCTGGTTCACGGCGCGGGCGCAGTGGCTGGGGGCGGTGTTCACGACCGAGAGCCCGTTCGCGTCATCGCCGTGGCGGCGGGAGAAGGGCGCCCTGTGGGACGTGGGCCCGCACGCGCTGTCGGTGCTGCTGCCGGTCCTCGGTGACGTACGGCAGGTCGTGGCGGCGGCGCACGGCCCCGCGGACACCGTCCACCTGGTCCTCGACCACGCCACCGGCGCGTCGAGCACGCTCACGCTCAGCCTGACGGCGCCGCCCGCGGCGGCCGGGGCCGATGTGGAACTGCGGGGCGAGGCCGGCGTGACGGTCCTGCCGGGCAGCTCCGAGGGAGCGGTGCCCGCCCTGTCCCGCGCCGCCGACGCCCTCCTGGCAGCCGCCCGCACCGGCCGCCCCCACCCCTGCGACGCGGCCTTCGGCCTCCGCGTCACCGAGATCCTGTCCGCCGCTCAGGCCCGTCTGACGGGCGCCGGGGACTAGACGGAGGCCACGGCTCCCGAGGGGCGGACGGGAACCGCTCGCAACCGGGCTGCCGCGCAGCCGGGGGTGCAGGCAGGGGGCCCGTCGGAAACGGGCCCCCGCTCGGTGGGGAGGCGGGGGAACGGGGCCGATCGGGGACCGGGCTGTGCCCGCTCGGCCGGGGGTACGCGCGCGGGGCCCGCCGGAAACGGGCCCCGGCCGCCGGTCACCTCTGCGTCAGCGTGTCACCCGGCACTGGCGACGCGCTCGGCCCAGTAGTTGACGCGTTCCCGCACCACCGGGTAGCCGGCCCGGGAGAAGTGCGCGGCCATGGGGAAGTTGCCCTGGTCGGTGGCCCCGGCGACGAACTCGGCGCCCTGTCCGGCCAGGAAGAGGGTGCACTCGACGAGCAGATCGTAGGCGTACCCGTGCCCCCGGTGTTCCGGCACGACGCCGATGAAGCCGACGCACGGCCCGGAGGGATTGCGCCCGGGGATGTGGATGCCGACCGGCTCGCCCTCGCGGGTGCGGGCGATCTGCCACCAGGAGCGCGGTGACGGGAGCCAGTGGAAGAAATCGAGTTCCTCCTGTGCGGCCCGGTCGACGCCGCCCTGCGCCATGGCCCGGCGGGCGTGCGCGTCGAGGGTGGCGGAGTGGATGCGGCGCAGGAGGCCGAAGAAGACGGCGTCGTCCGGTTCTCCGGTGAAGACGAGCCGTCCGGGCCGCTCGGGCACGCCGCGGTCCGGAGTCCAGCGGTAGAGGTAGCGCTCGACCAGGGGCGTGTAGCCGGCCCTGCCCGCCGCGTCGGCGCGGGTGTCGGCGGCGGCGCTCAGGGCCGGATCGTCACGCCAGCCGGACGGCAGGTCGAGCTCCAGCTCATCGGTGTGCCAGGGCGCGGTCCGCAGCAGCTCGGCTCCGGCCTCCGCCTCGCCCTCGGCGACGTCGAACCAATTGATCACGAGCGGCTCGCGGTCCTCGGGCCGCCCCCACCAGGCGGCGCGGGCCACGGTCCGGCCGTCGCGTACGGCGATGCGCTGCCACTCGGGGCGGAAGCGGACGAGCCGGAGCCGCTCGGCGAGTCCCAGCGGGTCGGACATGGTGTCGAAAAGGTGCGCACTGCTGTCGTCGAGCGTGCGGATGACCAGCGCGGTCATGGGTTCCTCCGGGATGCGTGCTGCGTGCAGCGGGATGGGCGCTCCCGGTCAGGCGTGGCACACCCTGGTGACGGGGAGGGGGGAGCGCGGGGTGACAGTGGCCATGACGCTCGCCTCCTCTCCAACCGTCTCGGGCGTGCGGCCTCACGCTAGACGGGTCACGGGCACGGCGTCGACCGGTTTTCCGGTCCTGCCGATGTGCCCGTCGGCCACGGTGGGCCCTTGTCCCGGCCGCGGCGTAGCGTGGGCGTGTGGGATGGGTGCGCGGCTGGTCGTCGCGTGGGATTCAGGAGGACCGCGGCTGGTTGCGGGGCGCCCCGCCGCCGTGGTGGGTGCGGCTGCTGC
This sequence comes from Streptomyces sp. AF1A, assembly GCF_047340315.1. NCBI lineage: Bacteria > Bacillati > Actinomycetota > Actinomycetes > Kitasatosporales > Streptomycetaceae > Streptomyces > Streptomyces sp. AF1A. The sequence goes on along the minus strand of NZ_JBLEBI010000039.1, from coordinate 42,068 downwards.
CGGTGCTGCTGCTCGTCACGGTGACCGTGGCCGGTCTGGTCACACCGCACGCGAGCGATCTCGGATTCCTGCTGGGCGCCATTCCGCCGCTGTCCGTGCTGTCGTACGGGCCGATGTGGACGGCCGTGCTGGGCGGTCTGGTGGTCGTGGCGCTGAACCTGCCCGACACCCATCTGAACCGCCCCGGCAACACCGACCTGCTGACCATTGTGTTCGTCGCCCTGCTGAGCGTGTTCGTGTCGTTCGTACGCAGCCGGCGCGACGCACAGTTGCAGGTGGAGCGCACGATCGGGGAGGCGGTACAGCGTGCGGTGATGCCGCCGCTGCCGGAGCGGGTCGGGCGCATCGGGTGCGCGGGCTTCTACCGGGCGGCCGAGAACGGCACCCTGGTGGGCGGGGACTTCTTCGACGTGCGGCAGGGGCCGTACGGCGTGCGGGTGGTGATGGGCGACGTGCGGGGGCACGGCCTGTCGGCGGTCGCGACGGTGGTGTCGCTGCTGGGCGCGTTCCGGGAGGCGGTGCTGGACCAGCAGGACCTGCAGTCCGTGGCGGGCCGGATGGACCGCCGGCTGACAGCGGACTGCGCGGGCGTAGGGGACGGGGAGCTGTTCGCGACCGCCGTGCTGCTGGAGTTCGCCGACGACACGCGGTCGGTGCGTGTGGTGGCCCGCGGTCATCCGGCACCGGTGCTGCTGCACCGGGGAGCCGCGCGGGAGATCACCGTCACGCCGGGCACGCCGCTGGGGCTCGGGCTGGTCGGCGCGGAGTCGCCGAAGGAGGTCACGGTGCCGCTGGAGCCGGGCGACCGGCTGCTCCTCGCCTCGGACGGCGTCTGGGAGGCCCGGAACACCGCGGGCGCCTTCTATCCGCTGCCGGACCGGCTCCCCGCTCTCGCGGACACCGGCCACGACGAGCTGCCCGCCGCGGTCTGGGCGGACCTGGCCCGGCTGGGCTACGAGGTGCGCGACGACGCCACCATGCTGGTCCTGGCACCCGACCCCGCCGCTCGCCGCACCCGTGTGCCCTGAGCGTTCCGTCAGCCCACGTCCCACAGGAAGCGGTGGGTGTGGATGGCGAAGTAGGGGAAGGACTGGATCTCGCGGACGCCCTCGACGGGGCGCACCACGTCGTTGACGAAGTCCAGCAGCTCCTTGGGCCCCGGGGCGACCACCTCGGCGAACAGGTCGAACCCGCCCGAGGTGAGCACCGAGTAGACCACCTCGGGCCGCTCGGCGAGGGCATCGGCGACGGCGCGCGGATCGCCGTCGACGCCGATGCCGAGCAGGGCCATGGCCTGCCCGCCCATCGCCATCGGGTCGGTGACCCCGACCACCTGGACGGCCCTGGAGTCCAGCAGGCGCTGCAGGCGCTGGCGGGCCGCCGAGGCGGACAGGCCCACCCTCGGGCCGAGGTCGGCGTAGGCGATGCGGCCGTCGGTCTGCAGCTCGCGCAGGATGGCCCGGTCGATCTCGTCCACGGGTGTCCTTTCGTGGGTCGGGCGCCGGCCCCGCTGCTCAGCCGGCCAGCTCGCCGAGGGCGGCGGCGAACACCTCGGTGTGGGTGTCGACGTCCTGCTCGGTGGTGTCGGGGCACATCAGCGCCATGTTGTGGAACGGGGTCAGCAGGATGCCCCGGTTGGCGAGGTACAGGTGCAGGAAGTCCTCCAGCTCCGCGTCGGAGGCCGCCGCGGACTCGGTGCCGGTGCGCGGCGCCGGGGAGCTGAAACGGTACTCGGTGCGCGCGCCGAGCCGGCTGACGGACCAGGGCAGCGCGTGGGCCTCGATCACGGCGCGCACGCCCGCCTCGAAGCGCTCGGCGAGCTTCGCCATCCGCGCGAACGCCTCGTCGGTGAGCACGTGCTCCAGCGTGGCGCGGGTCGCCGCGACCGACAGGGCGTTGCCGGCCAGGGTGCCGCCGACGCCGCCCATGTCGACGAGGTCGAGGTCGGCCCGGGCCAGGAGCCGGTCGGCGAGGTCGGCGGACAGGCCGTAGGCGCCCGCCGGGATGCCGCCGCCGATCGCCTTGCCGATGGTGAGCAGGTCGGGCTCGAGGTCCCACTCGGCCGTGCAGCCGCCGGGGCCCGCGGAGAAGGTGTGGGTCTCGTCGTTGATGAGCAGAGTGCCGTAGCGCCTGGTCAGCTCGCGTACGCCCGCCAGGTAGCCGGGCTCGGGCAGGACGATGCCGATGTTGGTGAGGGCGGGCTCCATGAGGACGGCGGCGACGTCGCCGTGGGCCAGTTCGCGCTCCAGCCCGGCCAGGTCGTTGAACTCGGCGACCCTGCTGGTGAGCGTGACGTCGCAGGGCGCGCCGACGTTGCCGGGGCGGGCCGTACCGGTGCCGTCCCGGCCGACGACGATCAGCGATTCGTCCACGCTGCCGTGGTAGCAGTAGCTGTTGACCAGGATCTTCGGTCGGCCGGTGACGGCGCGGGCGAGCCGGATGGCCCAGCGGTTGGCGTCCGTCGCGGTCAGCGAGAAGCTCCAGCGCGCCAGACCGAAGCGGCGGGTCAGCTCGGCGCCGACCCACTCGGCGTCCTCCGTGGGCAGCATGGCGGTGGCCCCGCCCAGTCCGGCGAACCGCCGGTGCACCGCGTCGGTGACCGCCGCGGGTGAGTGGCCGGCCATGGCGCCGGTGTCGCCGAGGCAGAAGTCGATGTACTCGTGCCCGTCCACGTCCGTGACCCGGGCGCCGCGCGCCCCGGCGAGATAGCGCGGAAAGGCGCCGGCCGTCTTGTTCATCCAGGTCATCGGCACCCGGCCGAAGAGGTGCTCGGCCCCCGCGTAGGCCGCGCGCGAGCGCGGGTTGCGGCGTTCGGCCTCGGCGCTCTCCCGGGCCAGGAGGGCGTGCAGTCGCGTGCGGTCCATGGAAAACCTCGCTGGATGCGGTGACGGATGCGGTGAGCGTACGACCGGAACATGAGTACTTTCAAGACTTGCCGATCGAATCGAGTGTCCGAACAATCGAATCGCGCGTCGAGCCGATGCGCGCGCACCGCCGGGGTGACGCATCCTCCCTCGCTCGCCTGACGAACCGGCACGCGAAGTTCGAACGTGCCACCTCAAACGCCAGGCCGCGCCACCCCTTCCGCCACGTAGAAATATCTACGAGCATGCCTGTGCCGGGTTGCTGTGCAGGCAAGCGAGGACGTCCGGAGCAGTGCATGACGAACACGATGTGGATGCGGGGCGTGGAGTGGCTGGCGGCAGCGGCGGCCGATCCTCGCGCGTGCAAGTGGAGGTGGGACCACGGCGAGGGGATCGCACTGCTGGAGGCGGGGCGCTTCTGGGACGTGCTGAGCGTCCCCGAGCGGCTGGGGCTGCTCACACTGGACCTGTTGTGGCGGCCGGGGCTGCCGGTGCCGGGGCCGACCCTGGTGGACACCGCGGCGGGGCGGGTCGGCTTCTTCCTGCCGCCGGATCCGTCCGGGGGCTGGGTGGGCACCGGGCTGCGCTACGCCACCAAGGGCTCCTGGGTCGCCGTACCGCCGCCGTACCGGCCCGCCCGCTCCCTGGAGTGGCTCGTGCCGCCCGACGGCACCGGCACGCTGCACACGCCCGGCACCCTGGAGGAGTCACTGCGCCACGCCAACGGCAGGCTGGCCGTCCTCACGCCGCCGCGCGGGCAGTAGCGGATCAGCGGCGCTCGGCTCCGGGCCGGACCGCGCGGCCGGCCGCTCCCCGCGGCACGTCCGGTTCGGCGGGCACGGTGCGGCCCTGCGCGCGCCACTCGGCGACGAGCCGCGCGTAGATCGGCTCCCGGGTCGCCGGCACACGGGCGCCGTCCACACGAACACGCGCCGCCTCGCGCCGCTCCTGCCGACGCCTGAGCACCAGCGGCGGGTTCCGGTTGACCGGGCCGGGGTTCGCCTGATCCGGACGGTCGGCCGCCTGGTCCGTGCGCTCTCCTCGCGGCCTCTGATCCATCCGGTTCATCCCGTCCTCCGCTTCATCCGCCCCTCCGATGCATGCCGTCCTCGGATACGCCCCGTCCTCCGGTTCAACCCGCCCTCCGGCCGTCCGGCCCCTCCCGCCCCGGTTCACCCCGTCCTGCGACCCTCCGGCCCATCCGCTCCCCCGGGTTCATCCGGTCCCCGCTGCATCCGGCCCTCCGGCCCATCCGGTGGATCCGATCCAAGCCGTCGATCCGGCCCACCCGGCTGATCCGATCCAAGCCGTCGATCCGGCCCACCCGGCTGATCCGATCCAAGCCGTCGATCCGGCCCAAGCGGTTCATGCCGGGGCAACGCCCAGGGCGCGCCGGCGGTACGCCCGAGTCGTTCCGCTCACCGGGTCGGGTGAGGCCATCGCTCGAACGGGGCCTTCCGCCCGTCGGACAAGCATCCCGGGTCACCGTCCCGGAGGCGGACGTACGCACCCTGGCCGCGACCCCGGCCCTGACCCTGGGCCCGGCAGCTCGACGCGTCCGTGCGGCGGGCGATGCGCGAGGCGAACGTGCCCGGCGTGACCGTGGGGCATCTGGCCCCCCGGGCAAGGGAGTTGCGTACGCCCCTTCGGGGTGGCCGACAGGAGCACCGGCCGCCCGACGACATCGGACCTGTGGACGCGCATCGGCGGCGAGCCGGTCAGCGGCTCGGGTCGTGCATCGAGCAGCACATCCTCTTCCCGGGCGCCGGCCACGGGGTCGGCGTCTTCGACGTGCAGGGGTGGATCGGCCGCAACGGCTGCGTGTCCGGTGACGAGTCCCTGACCGAGTGCCTTCCGGCCACACGGACGAGCCTGGTGGTGCTGCCCGACACCGACGCCGGCCATGCCGGACAGGAGCCCTCCACCCTGCTCGCCCGGGCGATCACGCAGATCGTCTCCCCGCGCCACGTGTTCGACCTGCCCGTGCGGCCGGCGGCCGGCTGACCGGCGCAAGTCGGCCAGTTTCCCGGGCGAGCGGGATTTCACCCTGCGCGCCCGGCCGACGACACGGTGTACTTGGCGGTGACCCTCACCGGAGGCCGACCGTCTGGAGACCGTCGTGACCGTCACCGACCGCATCGCCCTCGACCCCTTCGGCACGGACATCGTGGCGGAGAGCGCCCGGCTGCGCGCCCTCGGCCCCGTCGTACCGGTCGAGTTGCCCGGCTCCATCCCCGCCTGGGCGCCCACCGGTTACGAGATCCTCAAGCAGCTGATCCTCGATCCCCGCGTCAGCAAGGACGCGCGCCTGCACTGGCGGCTCTGGCCCGAGCTGGCCGAGCGCCCGTCCTGGAGCTGGATGGCGAACTGGGCGGGCGTGGTCAACATGCTCTCCACCTACGGCGCCGACCACGCCCGCCTGCGCAAACTGGTGGCGCCGAGCTTCACGCACCGGCGCACCGAGGCGATGCGGCCGCGCGTGGCGGCCCTCACCCGCGAGCTGCTGGACGCGCTGGAGGCCGAGGGGGCCGACGGCCGCGTGGTCGACCTGCGCGCGGGGCTCGCGCACCCGCTGCCGATGCGCATGATCTGCGAACTGCTCGGCGTGCCCGAGGAGTTGCGGCCGGACGCCGCGCGGCTCATCGCCGACATCATGAACACCTCCGACACGAGCCACGCGTACGCCTCGTCCGTGCACGAGCGGATCGGCTCGGTGCTGGGCGCGCTGATCGCGCGCCGGCGGACGCACCCGGGCGACGACATCACCACGGAGCTGATCCGGGTCCGGGACGACGACGGCGACCGGCTCTCGGACGAGGAGCTGCTCCACACCCTGCTGCTGGTGGTGAGCGCCGGGTTGGAGACCACCGTGAACCTCATCGGCAACGCGGCCGTCGCGCTGCTGACCCGGCCGGCCCAGCTGGCGGCGGTGCGCTCGGGGGCGTTCGGCTGGGACGCGGTGGTCGACGAGACGCTGCGCGTGCATCCGTCCATCGCCGCGCTGCCGCTGCGGTTCGCGGTGGAGGACCTGAAGGTGGCGCACGTGACGATCCCCGCCGGGGACGCGATCATCACGACCTACGCGGCGGCCGGCCTGGACCCCGCGCACTTCGGGCCCGACGCGGCCGTCTTCGACGCCGCGCGCCGGGCCGAGGACCATCTGGCGTTCGGGGTCGGGGTGCACCGCTGCATCGGGGCCCCGCTGGCCCGGCTGGAGGCGCTGACGGCGCTGCCCGCGCTGTTCTCGCGCTTTCCAGGGCTGCGGCTGACGGCCGGCGCCGACGAGCTGCGGCAGGTGCCGTCGTGCATCGCGCACGGCTGGCAGGAGATCCCGGTCCGGCTGGCGCCCTGATCGCAGCGGGGGGCGGACCGCGGGGCCGACCGGTCCCCCGTTCCGGTCGGGCCCCGCCGAGTGCTGAACCTACGTGCGGCGGCCCGCCGGCGCCAGCGCACCCGTGCCCGGCAGCTCGTGCGGGGCACTCACCGGTGCACAGCCGAGTCCGGTTGGTCCTGGTTCGCCGGGCCGAGCGCGGGCACCGCGAGTTCGCCGATGACCAGGTGGGCGAGGACGACCTCGTACAGGTCGGTGCCGCCGGTCAGCAGCCGGCGTTCCAGGACGGGTTCGGCGGCCCGGACGTGTTCGCGCACGGTCTGGGCGTGCACGCCCCGCGCCTCGGCCGCGTGTTCGGCGTTCGCGCCGGCGGCCAGCCAGGCACGCAGGGTGCCGCGCAGGTCCCGGCCGTCCCCGTCGAGGCGGCCGAGCAGAGCCTCGGCCCAGGAGCGCAGCGCGCGCGTGCCGAGCAGGTCCGCGAACCGCACCGGGGCCGACGGATCGGGCGCCGTGCCGGTGGCGTCGTACGAGCCGTGCGCCGCCTCGGTGTTCAGCGCGACGTGTACCGCGGCGCGCACGGTCAGTGCGGAGAGGTCGGCGCCGAGCAGCGCGGCGACCCGGTCCATGCGGGCGCGGACCGTGTTGCGGCTGACGCCGAGCACCTTGGCCGCGCTCACCGCGGTGAACTCCAGGCCCAGCCGGGTGGTGGCGAGCAGTTCGGCACGCACGTGGTACGGCAGCGCGTCGAGCGGGCGCAGCACGGCGGTGGACCACGCGCGCAGGGCGGCGGGGTCCATGAGGCGGGCCGGGCGCGGGCGTTCGGCGTAGACGGCGGCACGGTCCGGCCGGAAGCGGGCGACGGCGAGCGCGGTGACCGCTTGTCCGTAGGCGGCGGCGGTCAGGGCCAGGCGCTGGCGGCGACTGCCGCCGAGGAAGGTGCCGGGCCGGTCGGCCACCAGGGAGCGTAGCCGCCCCTCCACCTCGGGCGACGGGCCGACGACGATGACGTGTTCGTCCACCGCGGGGCAGCGCACCACGAGCGCCGTGCCGTCGGTGGCCGACAGGCACGCGTCGGCGATCCGGTCGCGTTCGGTGGCCGCGCCCTCGATGACATAGACGTGCGCGCTGTCCTCCTCCAGCAGGCCCGGCCACAGCCCGGCGGCGACGCGGCGCGCCGAGACGGTGTCCTCCACCATGAGCAGTTGCAGGATCGCCAGCCGCAGATCGGCCGTGGCGCGCCGCAGCCGGCGGCCGGCGTCGGCCAGCTCACGTTCCCTCAGGAGCAGTTCGAGCACGGAGGCGGTGTGGCCGAGGATCTCCGTGGTGTGCCGGTCGAAGGGGGCCGGGCGGGCCGCCGCCAGCACGGCCCGCGCGGCCGGGTCCGGTCCCGGCTGCCGTATCCCCACCAGGCGTACGTGCCGGGCACCGTCCTGCAGCGCCGCCGCGGCGACCCGGCCGGCGGCGACGTCGGCGACCACCTCGGCGTCGAGCGGCAGCGGTTCCCCGGCGAGGAGGGTGCCGCGGGCATCCCGCAGGCACACCGACGCACGCGTGCTGCGGGCGAGCCAGGCCACGAGCCGGCCGAGGTCGCGGCCGGCGGGCCGCAGCTGGTCGAGCAGATCCCGGGCCCAGGCGTCGTCGGCGCCGTTCGGCGGCCGGGACGCCGGAGCCTCGTCCGGGCAGCCGGCCATGTTCCCCACTCCTTGCCGTCAAGTTGTCGTCAAGTCGACTTGACATTCGCACCGGGACATTACCCGACCGCCCGCGCGCCCGACCTCCGCGCCGGGACACGGCTCCGCCGGCGGTCCGGGGGGGGGACGGGCCGCCGGCTCGGACGCCGCGTCCGGGGCGGGGGAAGGCCCTGGACGGCTCGACCGGTCGCCTGCCCCGCGGTCCGGGGAGTGCGCCCGCGGGTGACGAGGCACTCCGGGCGGATGCCCCCGGCGCCTGGACGACAGGCCTCCGTATCGGCTCGTGCCCCACCCGGCGACGGCATAAGCTCGGTGAATGGCGAAGTACTTCGACGTGCATCCCGAGAACCCGCAGGCGCGCAGTATCGCGCAGATCGCCGACGCCGTGCGCTCGGGAGCGCTCATCGCATACCCGACCGACTCCTGCTACGCGCTGGGCTGCCGCCTGGGCAGCCGCGACGGGATGGACCGGATCCGCTCCATCCGCCACCTGGACGACCGGCATCACTTCACGCTGATGTGCCGGGACTTCGCGCAGCTCGGCCAGTTCGTACGGGTGGACAACGACGTGTTCCGGGCGGTGAAGGCGTCGACGCCCGGCAGCTACACCTTCATCCTCCCGGCCACCCGTGAGGTGCCGCGCAAGCTGCTGCACCCGAAGAAGAAGACCGTGGGGGTGCGCATCCCGGACCATGTGGTCGCCCAGGCGCTGCTGGCGGAGCTGGGCGAGCCGCTGCTGTCCAGCACGCTGCTGCTGCCGGACGAGGAGGAGCCGATGACCCAGGGCTGGGAGATCAAGGACCGGCTGGACCACGCGGTGGACGCGGTGGTCGACTCCGGCGACTGCGGCACCGAGCCGACGACGGTGGTGGACTTCTCCGGCGGCGAGGCGGAGATCGTCCGGCGGGGCGCCGGGGACACCTCGCGGTTCGAGTGAGGGCGGCGCGGGGCCGGCCGCGGAGGGCATGGATCTTGCGTGGCAGCATGGAACGTACGGCGCACCCGCAGCACACAGGGGCATCCGCCGCACGTCACCCGCTCTCAGGAGGCTGCCCGGCATGACCGACGTACAGGGAACATCCGTCGACATCGCGACCGGCGACGGCACCGCCGACGCGTACCTCGCCCGTCCCGCGGACGGCGAGCCGCACCCGGGCGTCCTGTTCTACCAGGACGCCTACGGGCTGCGCCCGCAGCTGCGGGCGATGGCCGACCGGCTGGCGAGCGCCGGGTACACGGTCCTGGTGCCGAACGTCTTCTACCGGCACGGCCGCACGCCGATCGGCGAGGTGCCGGAGTTCATCGACCCCGCGGCCGACCCGACCATCTGGCGGCGGATCGGCCCGGTGATGGCGTCGCTCACCTCCGAACGGGCCGAGCGGGACGCGGACGCCTATCTGCGATACCTGGCGGACAGCCCGTTCGTGGCCGACGGGCCCGTCGCGCTGACCGGTTACTGCATGGGCGCCCGGCTGGCCCTGCGTACCGCGGCCACCCACCCCGACCGGGTGGCGGCAGCGGCCGGTTTCCACGGCGGGCGGCTGGTCACCGACGACCCGGACAGCCCGCACCGCCGCGTCGAGGGCATCACGGCGGAGCTGTACTTCGGCTTCGCCGACCAGGACGCCTCCATGCCCGAGGAGCAGATCCGGCAGCTGGAGGACGCGCTGGCCGCGGCCGGTGTGCGGTACACGTCCGAGGTCTACCGGGGGGCGCGGCACGGCTACACGCAGGCCGACACCCCCGCGTACGACCGCCAGGCCGACGACCGCCACTGGGCGGCGCTGCTCGACCTGCTGAAGCGGACCTTCTGACAGCGGCCCACGGCGCCCGCCGTGCGGTGGGCGCCGGGTGGTCCGGTCCAGATGATTGACATGGACGCGACTGCGCCGCACTCTGAGAGCGCTCTCAAACTGGTACGGACCAAGTCCGTACGACCCCGACCCCACACGGAGGTGGAGAGTGCTGCACAGACTCACACGCCCCGCGCTGCCCCTCGCGGCCGCGGCCGCCCTGGTCGGCGGGCTCCTCGCACTCGGCGCCCAGGACCGTGCCGGAGCCGCCGTGCCGGACACCCTCGCGCTGACGATCACCAACGACTCCGGCCGTTCCGACCCCGTCTACCTCTACGACCTCGGCACCCAGCTGTCCTCCGGGCAGCAGGGCTGGGCCGACGCGAACGGCACCTTCCACGCCTGGCCGACGGGCGGCAATCCGCCGACTCCCGCGCCGGACGCGGCGATTCCCGGCCCGGCCGCCGGGCAGTCGCTCACGATCCGGATCCCGAAGTTCTCGGGCCGGATCTACTTCTCCTACGGCCAGAAGCTGGTCTTCAAGCTCACCACCGGCGGACTGGTGCAGCCGGCCGTGCAGAACCCGTCCGACCCCAACCGGAACATCCTCTTCAACTGGTCCGAGTACACGCTGAACGACTCCGGGCTGTGGCTCAACAGCACGCAGGTGGACATGTTCTCGGCGCCGTACGCGGTCGGGGTGCAGCGCTCCGACGGCAGCGTGAGCAGCACCGGGCACCTGAAGCCCGGCGGCTGGAGCGGCTTCTTCGGCGCCCTGCGCGCACAGCAGGGCGGCTGGGCCGGCCTGGTGCAGACCCGCTCCGACGGCACCTTCCTGCGGGCGCTGTCCCCGCTGTACGGCGTGGAGACCGGCGCGCTGCCGGCCGGCGTGATGGACGACTACGTCAACCGGGTCTGGCAGAAGTACTCGACGCAGACGCTGACCGTGACCCCGTTCGCCGACCGGCCGGACACCAAGTACTACGGCCGGGTCTCGGGCAACGTCATGAACTTCACCGACTCCTCCGGCACGGTCGTCACCAGCTTCCAGAAGCCCGACGCGGACAGTGTCTTCGGCTGCCACAAGCTGCTGGACGCGCCCAACGACCAGGTGCGCGGGCCCATCTCCCGCACGCTGTGCGCCGGCTTCAACCGCTCGACGCTGCTGGTCGACGCGAATCAGCCGGACACCAGGACGGCGGACTTCTACCAGGACTCGGTGACCAACCAGTACGCGCGCGCTGTCCACGCGCAGATGGCCGACGGCAAAGCCTATGCCTTCGCCTTCGACGACGTCGGCGACCAGGAGTCGCTCGTCCAGGACGGCAACCCCCGCCAGGCGTATCTGACGCTGGATCCACTCGGCTGACAGCGGACGGTCCCGTACCCCCGGCCTCAGCCGGGGGTACGGGACCGCGGTCGTGCGGGTCAGCTGGTCGTCAGGGCGGTGTCGTCCACGACGAAGCTGGTCTGGAGCGAGTAGTCCTCCACGCCGTTGAACTTCAGGGTGACCGTCTGGCCCGCCAGCGAGGACAGGTCGAAGGTCTTCTGGCTGTAGCCCGAGGCCTTGTCGAGGTTCGAGTACGTCGCCAGCGTCTTCGAGCCGGCGGTCACCGTCAGCTTGTCGTACGCCGTGCTGGTGGTGCCCTCCGAGCTGTCGATGTGCAGGTAGAAGGTCAGCGTCGCCCTGCAGCCCGCCGGGATCGTCACCGACTGGGACAGCGTGTCGGTGTGCGAGGTGCCGTAGCCGTCCAGCCAGGCCTTGTACGAGCCGCTGTGCGCCGCCTCACCGCTGTCGGTGGTGATGACGCCGCTGCTCGCGCTCCAGCCGGTGGCGCCGGACTCGAAGCCGGGGTTCTTCAGCAGCTGCGTCGAGGTGCAGCCGCCCCCGCCACCGGAGTTGACCGTCCAGCTGAAGCTCGCGGTGCCGGACGCGCCGGTGGAGTCGGTCACCGTGACGGTGGTGTTGTACGTACCCGCCGTGGTCGGCGTGCCGCTGATCAGGCCGCTGGAGCTGTTGATGGACAGGCCCGCCGGCAGGCCGGAGGCGCTGTACGTCAGGGCGCCGGCGTTGGTGCTGCTCGCCTGCACCTGGAGGCTGACGGCGGTGCCGACGGTGGAGGTCTGGCTGCCCGGGTTGGTCACCGTGACCCCGTTGCCCGGCGGGGTGACATGGCTGCCGACGTTGATCCCGGCGAAGGCGTTGGCGACCCCGGCGTACTGGGCGGAGTTGGCGCCGTACAGGGCGGTGGCCGCGTTCAGCGCGGCGGTGCGGGCGCCGGCGTAGTTGGTGCTCGACGTCATGTACGACGTGAGCGCCTTGTACCAGATCTGGAGCGCGGCGGCCCGGCCGATGCCGGTGACGGCCACGCCGTCGGAGGTCGGGCTGTTGTAGGTCACGCCGTTGATGACCTTGGTGCCGCTGCCCTCGGACAGCAGGTAGAACATGTGGTTCGCCGGACCCGAGGAGTAGTGGACGTCGAGGTTGCCGACGCCGGAGTACCAGGAGTCGGCGGAGCCGCCGTCCTTGCTGGGCTTGTCCATGTAGCGCAGCGGGGTGCCGTCGCCGTTGATGTTGATCTTCTCACCGATGAGGTAGTCACCGGGGTCGGAGGAGTTGTTGGCGTAGAACTCCACGCCGGTGCCGAAGATGTCGCTGGTGGCCTCGTTCAGGCCGCCGGACTCGCCGGTGTAGTTGAGGCCCGCGGTGTTGGAGGTGACGCCGTGGCTCATCTCGTGCCCGGCCACGTCCAGCGCGGTCAGCGGGTCGTTGTTCCCCGAGCCGTCGCCGTAGGTCATGCAGAAGCAGCTGTCGTCCCAGAACGCGTTCACGTACGAGTTGCCGTAGTGGACGCGGGAGTAGGCGCCGACGCCGTCGTTGCGGATGCCGTTGCGGCCGAAGGTGTTCTTGTAGAAGTCCCAGGTCTCCTGCGCGCCGTAGTGGGCGTCCGCGCCCGCGGTGGCCGCGTTGGAGTTGGTGCCGTCGCCCCAGGTGTCGTTCGACTGCGAGAACAGCGTCCCGGTGCCCGAGGAGCCGTGGTTGAGGTTGTACGTCTTGTGACCGCCGCGCGCCCCGTCGGTCAGCGTGTACGTCGAACCCGACTGGGTCGTGGTGAGCGTCACCTGGCCGCTGTACCGGGTGTTGCCGATGCCGGTCCTGACCGCCTGGTACCGGTACAGCTCCTTGCCGGTGGTGGCGTCGGTGATGACGTGCAGCTGGCTCGGCGTGCCGTCGTCCTGCAAGCCGCCGACCACCGTCTCCCAGGCGAGCTTCGGGGTGCCGTTGCCGGCCCAGATCACCTTGCGGGCGCTGTCGGTGGTGGCCTTCTCGGCGTCGAGCGCCCGGGCGGCCTTCAGGGCCTTGGTCTCGGCGGCGGACTTGGTGAAGGTCGCGGTGGTGGAGGCGACCTTGATCCGGTTCTTGTTGTTGTAGGTGGTACTCACGGTCCCGGCGGCCAGCGAGGCGGGCGGGGTGTGCACGATGAGGTCGCCGCCGAGCACGGGCAGGCCGGCGAAGGTGCGCTCGTAGCGCGTGTGCACCGTGCCGTCGTTGTCCTTGACGACGTCCTTGACGACCAGTTTCTCCTGGGCGCCGAGGCCGAGGGTGCGTGCGGTGGCGGCGGCGTTCTCCCGGGCGCTCTGCATCAGCGCGTCGTGCTGGGCCGGGCTGAGCCTGGCCTCCAGGGCGCCGGTGCGCAGCGGGCTGGGGTGGGCGGCGGCCGGCGCGGCGGCCGCCGGGACCGCCTGCATGCCGAGGGCCAGGAAGGCCGCGGTGGAGACCAGGGCGGCTCCGACCGTGGCCCGCTTGCGGGACGGACGTCCCTGGGGAAGACGTCCTTGAGTCAGTGATCTGTGGGGTCTCACTCGTACTCCTCCTGCTGCGGCCGCCGGGTCGCGGCCGGTGACAGACCGGACAGACGGGTCTGCTGCCCGGGCGAGCTGAGCTGTGCGGGACCGTGATCCGCGAAGACAACGTGGGGGATCAGCGTGCGGGGGGAGAATGACAGGATTGACCCGTCCATGTCACTCAAAGGCGCCTCAATCGAGGGTTTTCCCTATGACGTGGCTCACCTCGGTGCGACGCCCAGATGCCGCTGGAGAGACCGCACTTGATGCAGCAGGTTCTCCGTGCGGGCCGAGCCGACCGGCTGGTGGCCCTCGCCCGGCAGGAGCAGCACGTCGTGCGGGCGGCCCGCGGCGAGCAGCGCCTCGGACAGCCGGAGGGTGTGCGCGGGCAGCACCTTGGGGTCGGCGAGGCCGTGGACGAGCAGCAGTGGCCGGGTGAGCCGGGGCACCTCCCGCAGCAGGGAGCAGGCGTCGTACCGCTCGGGGTGGCGGTCCCGGTGGCCGAGGAACCGCTCGCGCCAGTGGCCCGGGTAGCGCCGCTGGTCGGTCACGCCGGCGCCGGCGCCGGCGCCGGCGGCATGGAAGACGTCCGGGCGGCGCAGCACGGCCGGCGCGGCGAGCGAGCCGCCGAACGACCAGCGGCGGATGCCGACCCGGCCGGTGTCGAGAACGGGATGGGCGCGCGCGGCCTCCCGGAGCGCGGCCTGATCGTCCAGGACCGGCCCGAACAGGTCGCCGTGCACCGCGCGTTCCCAGTCGGGCCCGCGTCCCGGGGTGTCCCGGCCGTCCGCCACCAGCACCGCGAACCCCTGCTCGGCGAACCACTGCGACACCAGCGTCCTCCAGTCGTGCGCGGCGGTGACCCGCCGACTGCCCGCGCCGCCGTAAGGGTCGAGCAGGACCGGGAGCCGGCCGTCGCTGCGACACGGCTCCCACTTGAACATTCCGCTAACATGTTCGAACTCGCGATGATCACCGATCGCTAGCGGCAAAATGCTCTTTTCATCAGCAAGTGAACCAATCAACCAACGTCTGACAAGCCGGCCCACAATTGATATCTATAGCGTCGCGGGTGTTTTCGCGAATACGACTCAGAACCTTCTTCTCCGCGGGGTGTCGACCACGGGCAATACTGTGGACCGCGGCGGGTACGGCGACTCTCGCATTCCTCGCCGCACTGGAAATCACCGCACGTCACTGCGGTTTGCCCGGTCCGATCACCCAGCAGGCACAAGAGGTGATAGTTCCGCCCAAGTCAGGCTTCCTGCTGTACGCCAGTCTTGCCTTGACGATGGTGGTGCTCCCCCGGCGGCAACGTCTCCTCGCCGCGGGTGCCGCGATCGGCATCGACGTCGTCTTCATTCTCGTGCGGTGGGCAGCCCACATCAGGGTGACCCAGGGCCACCCCTTCGGCAACGGCGCGTTGTGGGTGATCCTGGGCTGCGCCGTCCTTGCCGTGACCCGGCGCACCGGCCAGGAACGCGTGTTGCTCTTGAAAGGGGTCGGGCTCGCCCTGTTGCTGGTGGCCGGCCGCAAGACCGGTGACACCTGGCTGCTCATCACGTCGAAGACCCGATCGATGGTGCTCGACCAGTACGTGGCGACCGCCGATCACGCGCTGGGCAATCCCTCGTGGTTGGTGGGCCGGATAGTCAGGTCCACCGGCCCGATCGGCGCCGGCGCTCTCAACATCGTCTACGGTCAGCTTGCGGTCGCCGCGGTCGTCGTGGCCTTTTACCAACTGCGCAACGTGGCGGCCGAACGCCGCTTCCCGGACCACCATCTGGTGCGCACATTCCTGGCCATCGGCCTCCTCGGTCCCATCATCTACATGCTGTTCCCGGTGGTCGGACCGGTCTTCGCCTTCGGTGCCGACGGCGGGAGTTGGGCGATCGCACACCTGTGGCCGGACACCCCCACGCCGGTCAACACACCGCACCCGATGCCCTTCGACGGAATCACTCCGCGCAACTGCATGCCCAGTCTGCACACCGCGTGGGCCACCACGATTTTCATCCATACCCGCCGGAGCCCACGGGCGCTGCGCATCGCCGGCACGTTCTGGCTGGTCGCCACGCTCGGCGCAACGCTCGGATTCGGCTTCCACTACGGCGCGGACATCGTTGCCGGCGTGGTATTCGCCTACACGATCGAGGCGGGGCTGCGCTCGCTCGCACATGGCTGGGACCGGTCCGCAATCCAACTGGTCGCTCACGGCACAGCGGTCTTCGCCGCACTGCTGCTGTCATATCGCTATCTGCCGGTGCAGATGGCCACCCGTCCATGGCTGTTCGGACCGCTCCTCATTCTGGCGATGGCCTCCGTGGTGCACGGCTATCTGCGGACAACCAGACGGTGGGAACCGAAAGCCGCACCGGCACGCCGGCCGGAACCACAGCCCGGGCTGGTCTGACCTCGCCCTCTGGAGTCCGTCTCCCGCGCCGCCCGGCTCGGCCGCCAAGCTGATGAGCCCGCTTCTGCCCGCCCTCCACCGCTCCCTGAACCGACCGACCGACGGCACCGGGCAAGCAGCATCCCTCCCTCAGTCGCATCGACGGCTCGTCGGATCACCCTTGCGGGGCTTCTCGGCGACGCCCGGGTGCGGGACGGTCAAGAGCCCCTGTCAGCCGTACACCGCCGCGGGCCGTCGTGACGTGCCGTCAGTAGAGGCTGTTCATGGCCCGGCGCACCTCCTCGAGCGTGGCGTCGGCGAGGGCGTTCGCGCGGGCGTTGCCCTCCCGCAACACCCGGCGCAGCTGACCGCGGTCCTGGGCGTAGTGCGCGCGGCGGGCGCGCAGGGGAGCGAAGTACTCGTTGACCGCTTCGGTGACGTGCCGCTTCAGCGCGCCGGCCCCTCCGGAGCCGATCTCCTCGGCGACCTGCTCGGGTGCGCGGTCCTGGCAGAGGGCGGCCAGCAGGACGAGGGAGGACACCTCCGGGCGGCCGGCCGGGTCGTAGGTGATGTGCCGCTCGGAGTCGGTCCTGGCGCGCCGGATCAGCCGGGCGGTCTCGTCCGCGTCCGCGGCCAGCGCGATCGCGTTGCCGCGGCTCTTGCTCATCTTGGTGCCGTCGGTGCCGAGCAGGAGCGGTGCGGGCGACAGCAGGGCCTCGGGCTCGGGCAGGACGGCGGTTCCCCTGCCGTAGCGGTCGTTGAAGCGGCGGGCGACGGTCCGGGTGATCTCCAGGTGCGGGAGCTGGTCCTGGCCCACAGGGACGAGGTTGGCCTTGCAGAACAGGATGTCGGCGGCCTGGTGCACGGGATAGGTGAACATCAGGCCGCTGACGGAGGGCTGCCGCGAGTGGGCGATCTCGTCCTTCACGGTGGGATTGCGGTTCAGCTCGGCGACGGACACGAGGCTGAGGAACGGCAGCAGCAGCTGGTTCAGGGCGGGAACTGCGCTGTGCGTGAAGATCGTGGCCCGCCCCGGATCGAGGCCGATCGCGAGGTAGTCCAGCACCAGCTCCTCGACGTGCCCGGACAGGTCGTCGGCGACGTCCCGGTCGGTGAGCACCTGGTAGTCCGCGACGAGCACGAACGTCTCCACCCCGAGGTGCTGCAGCCGGACCCGGTTGTGCAGCGTGCCGAAGTAGTGCCCGAGGTGCAGCCGGCCGGTGGGACGGTCCCCGGTCAGCACCCGGAATCGTCCCGGGTCCTCGTGGATCAGCCTCTCCAGCTCCGCGCTGCGGGCCCGTGCAGCCGAGGTCCCGAGTCCGTCGGCCGGGGCGGCCGAGGCCCGGATGGTGCCTGACACGGCGTGCGGCATGGCATTCATGAGTTCTCCTGGTGGGTGAGTGCCGCCGTCGGGACGGCAGCCGCACCCCGGGCCAGGGAACGCACACGGGCCGTCCGTCCGAACGGCCCGGTCGTGTCCGAGGGTGGCCGCTCCTTACGAGGAGCGCCACCAGTCGAGACACGAGAGACGATGCATGCCCCGATCATAGCGTCTCCCGGTGCGAAAACCCCGGTCACGCACGGGGATTGAGCCCGGCCCCGGCCTCCCGGCCCCGGCCGGTACGTTGTTACGGTGCACCGCGTGTCTGACTCCTCACGCGATACCGCACAGGGCGCCGGCTGGGGCTCGGCCGAACCGGGCGCCTACAAGCAGCTGATGCCGGACCACGTCGAGAAGCTGTCGTGGCTGAACCCCAGGACGCTGTGGGCCGCCCGCAACGGCGTGCTGGCGTCCTGGTTCGGGGACCCGACCGGCCGTACCCGCAGCCGGTGGGTGGCCCGGCGGGAGGCGGCTGGGGCGTCGGCCGACAAGGTGATCCGGCGGGACGTCCCGGACCGGTTCTCCTTCATGGTCGTCGGGGACACGGGCGAGGGCGACGACGCCCAGTACGCCGTCGTGCCGGGCTTTCTGAAGGTGGGTCGGGACACCGAGTTCGCGGTGATCGCGAGCGACGTCATCTACCCGGTGGGCAGCATCGACGACTACGGCGAGAAGTTCTTCCGGCCGTACCGGGACTACCCGGCGCCGATCTACGCGGTACCGGGCAACCACGACTGGTACGAGGACCTCGGCGCGTTCATGCGCGTGTTCTGCGCCGACACCCCGCCGCCGGCGCCGGAGCCCCGGCCCCGCCCGCTCACCCGCGCCTGGTGGCGCGCGCTGCTGTGGCACAGGCCGCGGCCGGCCGACGAGCAGCGGTTCGCCGCCGCGTGGCGGCTGCGCGCGGCGCCGGGACAGCGGGCCGAGCAGCCGGGGCCGTACTGGGCGATCGACGCGGGCCCGGTGCGGATCGTCGGCATCGACACCGGCCTGCTGGGCACGATCGACGCCGAACAGGGCGCCTGGCTGCGCGAGGTGTCCCGCGGTCCCCGACCGAAGATCCTGATCACCGGCTCGCCGCTGTACGTCGACGGCGAGCACCACCCGTGCCCCATCGAGGGCGGCGGCACGGTGGACGACATCGTCCGGGACCCGGAGCACCACTACGTGGCCGCGATCGGCGGCGACATCCACAACTACCAGCGGTACCCGGTGAACGTGGACGGTCGCACCATCCAGTACGTCGTCTCGGGCGGCGGAGGGGCGTTCATGCACGCGACCCACACCATCCCGAGGGTGTCGGTCGGGGGCGTCACCGAGCGCGAGTTCCGCTGCTATCCGCTGCGCGGCGACTCGCTGGCGTTCTACAGCCACCTGTACGGCCGCCGGCTGCGGCTGCGGCGGTTCTTCACGCTGAGCGAGGCCGAGGCGTCGGCCGTGGTCGCCGACTACCTGGGCATCGAGCCGGGCCGCGCGCCGGGACCGGACGGCCGGGTCACCCGGCGCACCCGCCTGGTGGCGGCGCTCCTCGGGGCCGGCGGCCGCCCCGACCGCACCTCCCGGGTCCGGCTGCCGGTGCGGAAGATGTACACCCAGCTGTTCTCGCCGTCCTCCGCGACCTACAGCCCGCCCTTCTTCAAGTCGTTCCTGCGCCTGGACGTGTCCGCCGAGGAGGTGCGGCTGCGCTGTTTCGCGGCGACGGGCAACCGCGCGCAGGAGATCGACCCGCCGGTCGAGGACGAGGTCACCATCCCGCTGACCTGATCACACGGTTGTCACACTCGCCTGCCAGAATCGGGGCGGAGCCGACGTACGACCGCTGGAGGAACCCGTGCCGCCCGACCCTCGCCCGCTGCGCAAGCTGGGCTTCCTCACGATCGGCCTGTTCGACCCGGCGGATCCGGCCCGGGGCCACGCGTCCACGCTGGAGATCATCGAGCTGGGCGAGCGGCTCGGCTTCGACAGCGCCTGGGTCCGCCACCGGCACCTCCAGTACGGCATCTCGTCGCCGGTCGCCGTGCTCGCCGCCGCCTCGCAGCGCACCCGCCGCATCGAGTTGGGCACCGCCGTGACACCGCTCGGCTGGGAGAATCCGCTGCGGCTGGCCGAGGACCTGGCGACCGTCGACATCCTGTCCGGCGGCCGGCTGAACCCGGGGGTGAGCGTCGGGCCGCCGATGCACTTCGAGCAGGTCCGGCACGCCCTGTACCCGGACACCGCGGACGCCGAGGACTTCGGTTACGAGCGGGTGCGGCGGCTGCTGGACCTCGTGCGGGGCAAGCCCGCCACCGACTTCAGCGGCACCGAGGGCTTCGAGACGTTCTCGGACGTCGTCCAGCCGCACTCCCCCGGGCTCGGCCGCCGGATGTGGTACGGCGGCGGCAGCCTCCGTTCGGCGCGCTGGGCCGGTGAGCACGGCATGAACCTCCTGACCAGCAGCGTGGTCAAGGCCGAGGATCCGCAGGGGCCGCCGGACTTCGCCGAGATCCAGCGAGCGCACATCCGCGAGTTCCGGGACCACCACCCCGACGGCGCGGCGGCCCGCGTCTCGCAGGGCCTGGTGGTGATACCGACCGACTCCGCCACCGCGGAGCAGCGCGCCAGGTACAGGGAGTACGCGGCGGCGCGGCTGCCCCGCACGGCCGCCCCGCAGGGCCCGGCGCGGCTGCTGTTCGCGCCGGACCTGGTCGGCACCTCGGACGAGATCGCCGAACGGCTGCACGCGCACGCCGCGTTCCGCGAGGTCGACGAGGTGGCCTTCGCGCTGCCCTTCACCTTCGGGCACGAGGACTACGTGCAGATCCTGACCGACATGGCGACGAGACTGGGGCCGGCGCTGGGATGGCGGCCCGCCGGCTGACTCACCACCGGCCCGCTTCCGTGCCGGTGACCGGTTCGGACGGCCTGCCGTCCACCCCGACCGGGACGTCGCCCCGGAGCATCACCCGGTGCATGATCCGGGGAGCGTCGAGGTGGGCGTGATCGCCGGGGGCCAGGTGGATGGTGGCCCGGTTGTCCCAGAAGGCGACGCTTCCGGGTTCCCAGCGGAAGCGGACCGTGTACTCGGGGCGCACCGCCTGCTCCAGCAGCATCTGCAGCAGGGCCGCGCTCTCGGGGCGGGAGACACCGGCGATCTGCTCCACGTAGTAGCCGTTGACGAACAGCACCCGCTCCCCCGTCTCCGGGTGCACCCGCACCAGCGGGTGCACGGAGGCCACCTGATGGTCCAGGAGGTGGTGCAGGTACGCGTCGTCACCCGGCCGGGGCTGGTAGCCGACGCCGAGCCGGTGCTCGGCGCGCAGCCCGTCCACGAAGGCGCGGACCGGCGCCGACAGCCCGGCGTAGGCGGCGGCCAGATTGGCCCAGGTGGTGTCGCCGCCGTAGGGCGGGACGCGCTCGGCGCGCAGGACGGTCGCGGCCGGCGGGTCGATCCGGGCGCCGTGGTCGCAGTGCCAGCCCCGCAGCAGGGTGTGCCGGCGGCGCTGCAGCCACTCCTCGTGCTCCATGCCGAACCGGCCGCCCAGCTCCAGCCGGTCCGCCGTGGTCTCCACCTCGGGGAAGTCCGCCGGTGAGGCGCTGCCCCGCCGGCCGAGGACGACCGGCTCCCCGAAGCGGCGCGCGAAGGCGACGTGCCCGGCGTGGTCGAGGCGCTGGTCCCGGAAGAACACCACCTTCCAGCGCAGCACCGCCTGCCGGATCAGCGCGACCACGGCCTGGTCGAGCGGTCCGGCGAGGTCGACACCGGTGATCTCCGCCCCGACGTGCCCGGCGACCGGTCTCACCTCGACGCCCTCGACCCGCTCCGGCTCGTCCACGGCCCTGTCCGTCGTCATGCGCGCTCCCGTGCTCGTCGGTGCCGGCTCCCTGAAGATCGTGACACCCGGGGGCCGCGGACCGCGAGCCTCCGTGTGCCCGTCGGCTTGATCACCGCGGCCCGTGTCCGTGAGGCTGGAGGGACAACACGCTCGAGGAGGTTCCCCGTGAACGGCGTTCCGGCGCACACGCTCAACGACGGCGCCACGCTCCCCGCCATCGGCCTCGGCACCTGGCCGCTGGACGACACGGCGGCCGAGCAGGCGGTGCGCGGCGCGCTCGGCCTGGGCTACCGGCTGGTGGACACCGCGGCGAACTACCGCAACGAGACCGGCGTCGGCCGGGGCATCGCCGGCAGCGGGGTGCCCCGCGAGGAGGTGGTGGTGACGACCAAACTCCCGGGCCGCCACCACGGGTACGAGGAGACCCTGGCCTCCTTCGAGGAGTCACGGCGGCGGCTGGGCCTGGAGTACGTGGACCTGTATCTGATCCACTGGCCCAATCCCCGGGTCGGCAGGTACGTCGACGCCTGGAGGGCGATGATCAGGCTGCGCGAGGACGGCCTGGTCCGCTCCATCGGCGTCTCCAACTTCACCCCGGAGCACATCGCCCGGCTGGAGAAGGAGACGGGAGTGGTTCCGTCGGTGAACCAGATCGAGCTGCACCCGCTCTTCCCGCAGGAGGAGCTGCGCGCCTTCCACGCGGACCGGGGCATCGTCACCGAGAGCTGGAGCCCGCTGGGCCGCGGCAGCCGTCTGCTGGACGACCCCGCTGCCGCCCGGATCGCGGCGGCGCACGGCGTGACGCCCGCTCAGGTGCTGCTGCGCTGGCACATCCAGCTCGGTGCGCTGCCCGTGCCGAAGTCGGCCGACCGCGAGCGGCAGCGCGCCAACCTGGACGTGTTCGGCTTCGAGCTGGACTCGGACGAGATGGCGGCGATCGCCGGGCACGCCCCGCGCCGGCTCGGCGGGAACCCGGAGACGCACGAGGAGTTCTGAGCGGCCGCGCCTCGGCGGCCCGGTCGTGGGTACCCGGAGCCCGCGGGGCGGACACGGAAGGAGGCGCGCGTGGCAGCGGAGGACCGGCGCGCTGAGTCACGTCATCTGCGCGGCGGACGTCGTGTTCCGGGTGGGCCCGGTGATCCGGGGCGCGGCCGGTTGCGGCCACGCGGGCAGGTCGCACTCTCGGCGACGTCCCGCCGATCCACGGCGTGCCGCAGGTGCTGCCGCACGCCTCCCGTTCCCGGAGGACGCCCCGCATCCGGGCTGCCCGTTCCAGCGATCGGCCGCCGGGCGCCCCGGACGGTCCGGGGCGCCGGGCGCGGGCGGGCCGCGCTCAGCCGCGGTGGGCGCGCAGGGCGTCGAGGGCCCGGTCGGCGTGGGTGTTCATGCGCAGTTCGCTGCGGACGATCTCCAGCACGGTGCGGTCCTGGCCGATGACGAAGGTGACGCGCTTGGTGGGGGCGAGGGAGAAGCCGCGTTTGACCCCGAACCGCTCACGGACCGTGCCGTCGGCGTCCGACAGCAGCGGCATGCCCAGCGCGTGCCGGCCGGCGAACTCCTGCTGCCGGTCGACGCCGTCGCCGCTGATGCCGACGGGCCGGGCGCCGACGGCGGCGAACTCGGCGGCGAGGTCGCGGAAGTGGCAGGCCTCGGCGGTGCAGCCCGGCGTGAGGGCGGCGGGGTAGAAGAAGAGGACCACCGGCCCGTCGGCCAGCAGTCCGGTGAGCCGGCGGACGGTTCCGGTCTCGTCGCGCAGGGCGAAGTCCTCGACCCTGTCCCCGATCTCGATCCGCTCGCTCACGACCGTCCCTCCTCGCTCCGGGCGACACCGCGGGCCCACAGCACCAGGGGCAGTTGGAGCGGCAGCCGCGCGAGGGCGGCCGTCTTCAGCGGCGCGGACCGCTGCCTGCAGTCCACGGCCGTCTGCACGTTCGCCGGGAACACCCCGACGAAGAACGCGGCGGCCGCCTTCGCGGCCACCGCGCGGGTGCGCGGGGCGGCGATCCCGGCCGCCAGGGCCAGTTCGACGGCTCCGCTGCCGTACGTCCAGGCGCGGGGCGAGCCGGGCAGCGCGCGGGGCACGGTCGCGTCGAACCGGCGCGGCGCGGCGAAGTGGGCGGCCCCGGCCGCGGCCAGCAGGCCGGCGAGCAGCAGGGGTGAGCGTTCGGACCGGGGCACGGTTCCTCCTCTGGTGACCTGCCGCCGGATATTACTGGACGGTAGACGGCCGTGCGGCCGGTTCGCACGGCTTGTCGCCGTCACCGCCCGGCCCGTCTCCCGGCCGGTGCCGTCCTCGGCGGAACGGGCGAGGGGGTCGTCGGTCATGCGGTGCGTTGCGTAGGTCACGTCATGGACGCGAGAGGGCCGCTGCGTCCGCTCGCGGCCGCGCTCGCCCCTCGCGGCTCGGCAGCGGACGTCCACGGGGACGGGCCGGACCGCGGAACACCCCACCCCCTGCGGGCCGGACGGGCCGGGCGACGGCCCCTGCGCCCGTCCCCGGGGACGCGCCGGGCGTCCCGCGGGACGCGGGAACGGCATTCCGACGGCCCGTCACGGCAAGCCTGCCTGTCGTGATCACGGCTCGTGGTCACGAGATCGACAGCCGGAGGCTTCCATGATCCGACGGACCCTCAAGAGCGGGCTGCTGGCCACGGTCGCGCTGCTCGCGTTCATGCCCGCGGCGGCCGGCGTCGCCGCCGCGAGCACCACCGCCCCGCGCTCGGTGCCCGCCGTCGCCGCCCAGCACCTCGTGCACCGCACGCACCACGTCCGGCACCACGTCCACTACCGTCTGCACGCCCGCCACGGGCACCGTCTGTTCCGCTTCACCCCGCAGGGGTCGGTGTACCGCTACGGCGCGCAGGGCATGGGCTACCGCACCGGCGTGCGCAGCACACCCCTCACCGGCCGGGTCGCCACCCGCCACGCCCGGCTGAACGTCCGCTCCGGCCCGGGCACCGGCTACCGGGTGGTCGGGAACCGGCGTACGCACCGGCTCGTCTCCCTGTCCTGCAAGGTCTACGGGTCGAACGTGCGCGGCAACCACATCTGGTACCGGCTCCGGCACCACCGGGGCTATGTCGCCGCCCACTACGTACGGACCGGCCGGGCCGTCCCCTGGTGCTGACCCGCACCCGCCGTACGCGCTGACGTCGAAGGCCTGTCCGGGAGCCCGTGTCCCGAACAGGCCTTCGACATGGGCGCATTGTTCACCCTCCCCATCACACGTCACGTGTTGCAGCGGCCGTCCAGCAGGGAAGCCATTCCGGCAACAGGGGCGAAACCGCCCATAGTGGAATGGGAGTCGAGGAACGTACGATGCGGCACCCCCAAGGATCGACCACGCCGGACGAGCCACTGGTGCTGAGACTGCGTGAACTGAAGGACCGCACCGGGCTGAGCCTGGCGGCGCTGGCCGCGCGCACCCCCTACAGCAAGTCCGCCTGGCACCGCTATCTGTCCGGCGGCAAGCGCCCGCCCCGGCCCGCTGTGGAGGCCCTGTGCCGGCTCGCCGGCGCCGACCCCGGCGTCGTACTGGCCCTGTGGGACACGGCCGAGGCCGCCGCTCCCCCGGGGCCGAGGCAGGAGCCCGCCCCCGCCAGGCGCCGGTGGCGGCTTCCCGCGTGGCTCCCCGTCTCGGCTCTCGCGCTGTTCGGCGCGGCGACGGCGGTGGCCGCCGCCGTCGCCCTGTCCGGGCGCCCGGGAAGCGCGCCGGCCGCCGGGACGCCGGCCGCGGTGCCGCGCTGTCACGGCGCCTCCTGCCAGGGCGAGTTGCCCGACGCGTCCGCGTGCGCCCGGGACGCACAGACCAGGAGCACGGTCGCCGACGCGTCCTACGCCGTCCGGCTGCGCTACTCGCCGTCCTGCGGCACCGCCTGGTCCGAGGTGAAGGTGCGCTCCCCGAGGGCGCGGGAGGTGTCGGTGCGAGCGGGCGGGAACGTCCTCACCGCGAGCTATCCGGCGGACGACACCGCCGGAGTCAGCAGCCCGATGGTCTCGGTGTCCTCACCCCGGGGCGTGGAGGCGTGCGCCGAGGTCGACGGGAAGCTGGCGTGCACGGGCCTGGACGCGGACGGACCGCCCGACGCGCAGGACTGACGCCGCGCCCACCGGCTCGGGCGCATCACGCGTTCCAGGGGCCGCACACGGCGTGTGCGGCCCCTGGAACGCGTGATGTCTGCCCACGGGCGGAGTGCCGTGGGTGAGCTGGAACCGGTGGCGGACCAGCCGGGCGTTCAGCCGCTCCAGCAGCCCGACCGCGGTCCGCTGGCCGGAGATCTCCTGGATCCGGTCGTGGAGCCGGTGGTCGAGGTCGGAGTACGTCACCGGTTCGCCGTCGGCGACGGCCTTCTCCATCGCCGCGCCGAGGTCGGACAGCTCGCTCAGCTGCTCGTCACTGGCCGCGACGGCAGCCTTCGCCGCGCAGAGCCCCTCCAGGGTCTTGCCCGGGTCGGCCGCCCGGCGCAGTCTGGACCTATGGGCGGTGAGAACGGGCCCACGCTCATCACGTCCGTGCAGCGGGCCTTCCGCTTGCTGGAGGCGGTGAGCGCGCACGAGAACGGCGCGCCGGCGAAACAGCTGGCACGCGAGACGGGCCTGCCGCTGGCCACCGCCTACCACCTGCTGCGGACCCTCGTGCACGACGGATACGTGCGGAAGCTCGACGACGGCGGCTTCGTCCTGGGCGACAAGCTGAACTCGCTGCACACCGCCGGCGCGGGCCGCGCCCAGGCGCTGCTCAGCCGGGTGCGCCCGACGCTGGCCGCCCTGCGGGACGAGCTGTCCAGCCCCGCCTACCTCACGTTCTACGAGGACGGTGAGATCAGGGTGGCCGAGATCGTGGACGGCCCCCGCGCTCCTCGCGTCGACCTCTGGGTGGGCTTCGAGGACGCGGGGCATGCCACCGCGCTGGGCAAGTCCGTGCTGCGCGAGCTGGACGAGGGCGCCCGCCGCGACTATCTGTCCAGGCACCAGCTCGCCGAGCTCACACCGCGGACGATCACCAGCCTTCCGGAGCTGCTCCGCAGGATCGCCGCACCCCCGTTGGCGCCGGCCGTCACGGACCTGGAGGAGTACGCGCTCGGCACCGTGTGCGTGGCCGTACCCGTGCGCTGCGGAAGCACGCTCGGCTCCCTCGGCGTCTCCCTGCCGGCGGAGCGGCAGGCCCGGCTCCAGGAGATCCGCGCACGCCTGCTTCCGGTCGCGACACGGGTGACCAGGAGCCTCTCGCTCACTATCTGAAAATCCGCTCCTTGTGGCGGCCGTCACCCGGCCCGTTTCATTGCGTGAACGGACATTCAGGCGAATATCCCCCCACAAGCGAGGATTGCGGACGACATATGAGCCAGGCCGGACACCATGGCGGCGCCCACACGCTCACGCGGCTGTTCACCGAGCACATGGACGACATCTGGCGATCGGTTCGCCGGTGTCTCGCCGGGCCGCTGAGCGCGGGGATGTGCCTGCTGCCGGTTCTGGTGGTCGTCGTCGTCGCGCTCCTGGACGTTGCCGTCGGCGCGGGGATGCCGTGGTTGCCGCTGCTGGCGGCCGGGCCCGCGCTCGCGGCGTCCACCAACGGGCCGCGCGGCGTGCTCTGCGTCGGTGTCCTCGCCGTGTCGATGGGTGTGGCCCTGGCCGTCAGGCACGCGGCCCCCGCGCGGGAGCCGGCGGCCGTGGTGTCCGCCCTGCTGGCGGTCACCGCGGCCAGCGGACTGGCCAGCGCGCTGCGCGGCCGGCGCGAGCGGGTCCTCGCTGCCGTCCGCTCGGTCGCCGAGGCCGCCCAGCACGCCCTGCTCCAACCCGTCCCGGACACCGTCGGCCCGTTCCGGGTGGCCGTCCGGTACAGCGCCGCGGCGGCGGAGGCGCGCATCGGCGGCGACCTGTACGCGCTGGTGTCCACGCCCTACGGCATCAGGCTGATCGTCGGCGACGTGCGCGGCAAGGGGCTGCCCGCCGTGGGGACGGCCGCACTCGTGCTCGGGGTGTTCCGCGAGGCCGCCTGCGACGAGCCCGATCTGCTCTCCGTCGTCGCGCGGATCGAGCGGAGTCTGGCGCGCAACCTCGGCCCCGACGACTTCGTCACCGCCGTGGTCGCCGGATACACCCGGACGGGACACCTGGAGATCGTCAACTGCGGGCACGCGCCGCCGCTGCTGATATCCGCCTCCGGCGCGGTCCGGGCCGTGGATCCCGACCATCCCGCTCCGCCGCTCGGGCTGCGCGCCCTCTCGGGCCAGGCGCCCCACCTGCAGCGCCTGCCGTTCGCGGTCGGAGACCAGTTGCTCCTCTACACCGACGGGGTCACCGAGGCCCGGGATCACACGCGCGCGTTCTATCCGCTGGCCGAAGGAGTGGCCCGGCACGTGTGCAACGATCCGGCGCGCACGGTCTGCGCGCTCCACGACGAACTGCTGGAGCATGTGGGCGGCCGGCTGCACGACGACGCCGCGCTGCTCCTGCTCCGCAAGCAGACCGAGGACGCGCCGGAGCCCGTGCCGTCATACTGCGAGGCGGCGCTCTAGGGTGTGTGTGCTGTTCGGGCAGGTTGGTGATCGGCCGGCTGCTAGGGCGCGACGAGATCGGCCCACCGGGAGACCTGGCCGAGGTGGGCGCGCATGCCGTGGCGGGTCGCCAGGGCCCGGACGATCGCCTCACCCCTGCCGTGCTCGTCGGGGTCGACGCCGCCGAGGGAGCGAGGCGCCGGAACCTTGGGCCCGGTGTCGGTGACCTCGATGCGGAGGGTGCCGCCGCTCTCGTCGCCGAGCCAGGACAGCCGCAGCACGGCCGGAGGCCGGGCGTGCACGATCGCGTTGGTGACGAGCTCCGACACCACGAGCAGTGCGTCCTCGACGAGGTGGGGACACACACGCCAGTCGGCGAGGACCCCCGCCGCACGGCGGCGAACGGCCGAGACGGCGCCGGCGACCGGCGGCACCGGGCACACCTGTTCGTAGGCCGCCTCGAGCAGCGTCTTCAGCTGTGCCGCCATGATGACTCCCGCAGTGGTACGGCCGGACCGGCCTCGTCGGTCGGCGCGTTCCGGACTCCCCATGACGGTATGGAGACAAAACGGGCCGGTCAATGAATGGCGGTCGGCATTACCGAACGCCCGCCGCCCTCGCCCCACGCGCACGGCGTCCGTGCCGGTAATACGCTCGGTTCATGACGGGCCCGGTCCAGTCGATCGAACGGGCGGCGGCGATTCTGCGTCTGCTGGCCGGCGGGCCCCGCCGACTCGGTCTGGGCGAGGTGGCGGCCTCGCTCGGGCTGGCGAAGGGCACCGCGCACGGCATTCTGCGCACGCTCCAGCACGTGGACTTCGTCGAGCAGGACGCGACGACCGGAAAGTACCAGCTCGGCGCCGCCCTGCTGCATCTCGGCACCAGCTACCTCGACGTCAACGAGCTGCGCTCGCGCTCCCTCAACTGGGCCGACGCCCTCGCCGCCCGCAGCGGGGAGTCGGTACGCCTGGGCACCCCCCTGGAGGGCAGCGTCCTCATCGTCCACCACGTGTTCCGGCCGGACGACTCCTTCCAGACCCTGGACGTCGGCTCGCTCCTGCCCCTGCACGCCTCCTCGCTCGGAAAGGTGCTCCTGGCGTACGGCACGGCCTGCGTCGAGCCCGGATGGGAGAAAGGGCTGGAGGCGTACACCCGGCACACCCTGGTCGATCCCGAGCGGCTCGCCCGGGCGCTCGCGGAGGTCAGGGAACGCGGATGGGCCGCCGAGACACAGGAGATGAGCATGGGCGAGGCCGGGATCGCCGCGCCGATCCGCGGGCACGGCGGTCTCGTCGTCGGCGCCATCGGGCTGTCCGGGCCGATCGAGCGCATCTGCGACAGCCAGGGCGGGCCCCGTCCGAGTCTGGTCACGCTGATCCGGGAGGCCGCGCGGGCGATCTCCAGAGACCTGGGGGCCGCCCGCTGGTAGGCCTGGGCAGCCGCCCCTCGATCCGTCGGAAGGCAGACCCGATCATGGCTGAACGGTACGTAATGTCCATCGATCAGGGCACCAACTCGACCCGATGCATCCTGTTCGACCACCGTGGGCGGCTGGTCTCGGTCGCGCAGAAGGAGCACCAGCAGCACTTCCCCAGGCCCGGCTGGGTGGAGCACGACGCCCTGGAGATATGGCAGAACCTGCGGCACATCGTGCCCGAGGCGCTCACCGAAGCCGGACTCGACAGGGGGCAGGTCACCGCCATCGGCCTCGCCAACCAGCGCGAGACGACCGTGCTCTGGGACCGGCGGACCGGCGCCCCCATCGGGCGGGCGATCGTCTGGCAGGACACCCGCACGGCGCCGCTCGTCGAGGACCTCAGGCAGGACCCCGGGGAGGAGTTCTTCCTCGACCGGTGCGGGCTGCCGCCCTCCACCTACTTCTCCGCGCTGCGGATCCGATGGCTGTTCGACCACGTCAAGAGGGTCGAGCAGCGGGCCAAGGACGGCGAGGTCCTGTTCGGGACGATGGAGAGCTGGCTGATCTGGAATCTCACGGGAGGCGCCGACAGCGGGCTGCACGTCACCGACGCCACCAACGCCAGCCGCACCATGCTGATGAACATCCGCACCCTGGACTGGGACGACGAGCTGCTGGCCTTCTTCGGGGTGCCCCGCGCGATGCTGCCGGAGATCCGGTCCTCCGCGGAGACGTACGGCGAGGCCGGCGCGCTGCTCCCCGGCGTCTCGATCACGGCCGCCCTCGGCGACCAGCAGGCCGCCCTCTTCGGCCAGACCTGCTTCTCCCCGGGCGAGGCCAAGTGCACCTACGGCACGGGCAGCTTCCTGCTGCTCAACACCGGCAGCGAGCTGGTGCGCTCGCGGCACGGGCTGCTCACCACCGTCGCGTACAGGATCAGGGACCAGCAGCCCGCCTACGCCCTGGAAGGGTCCATCGCCGTCACCGGGGCGCTCGTCCAGTGGTTCCGGGACCGCGTGGGGCTGATCCACAGCGCCGCGGAGATCGAGACCCTCGCCCGCACGGTCGAGGACAACGGCGGCTGCTACATCGTGCCCGCGTTCTCCGGCCTGTTCGCACCCCGCTGGCGCAGCGACGCGCGCGGGGTCATCGTCGGCCTCACCTCGTACATCACCAAAGGGCATCTGGCGCGTGCCGTCCTGGAGGCGACCGGATGGCAGACCCGGGAGGTCGTCGACGCGATGAACGCCGACTCCTCGGTCTCCCTGCGCCAGCTCAAGGTGGACGGCGGCATGACCGCGGACAACCTGCTCATGCAGTTCGTCGCCGACGTGCTCGACGTCCCCGTGGTGCGGCCCATGGTCGCCGAGACGGTCTCCCTGGGGGCCGCCTACGCGGCCGGGCTCGCCGCCGGCTACTGGCCCGATCTGGAAGTGCTGCGCCGCAACTGGCACCGGGCCGCGCAGTGGCTGCCCGACATGGATCCCGAGCTGCGGGAGTCGGAGTACGACAACTGGCAGCGGGCCGTGGAACGGTCGCTGGGCTGGGTCCGGCCGCCGCGGTCCCCCTGAGCCGGCCCGCCCGGGCAGGAGCCGTACGGATGCGCCGCACTCCCCGGGCCGGACACGCCCGCCGCCGGGCCCGCCCGGGCGGCTTGCCGAACGTCACCGGAGGCGGTGGGCTCGAAACCGGGGCCCGGCGGGACGGGCGCCGCAGCGGGACGGGGCCCGTTCAGGGGAACCCGCGGCGCAGGGCGCGTGAGGGCGCCGGGAGCGGTCGAGACCTTCAGCCGTGACCGCCGTGACCCTGCCGCTCATCGCGCCCATGCTCGCCACCCCGGGCACCCTGCCACCCGCCGCCCAGGACGAGCGATGGGCGTACGAGACGAAGCAGGACGGCCAGCGGGTGATGGTCTACCTCCCCGGCGACGGCAGCGTGCTGCTGCGCGCCCGCTCGGGCGAGGACATCACCGCGGCCTATCCCGAACTGCGGCCCCTGGGCGCGGCGCTGGGCACCGCGCCCGCCGTGCTGGACGGCGAGGTGCTGGCCCTCGACGCGCGGGGCCGGGCCGACTTCCAGCTGCTGCAGTCCCGGATGGGCCTCGCCCACGCGCCCGCGCGCGCCGCGCGCCGCGCCGCTCAGGTCCCGGTGCACCTGGTGCTGTTCGACGTGCCGTACCTGGCGGAGCCGCTGCTGCGGCTGCCGTACGTGCGCCGGCGGGCCCGGCTGGTGGATCTGGGCCTCGCCGGACCGCACTGGTCGACGCCGGCCGCGGTGACCGGGCACGGGGCCGAGGCGCTCGCGGCCACCCGGGAGCACGGGCTGGAGGGCCTGGTGTGCAAGCGGCTGGACTCGGTGTACGAGCCCGGGGTGCGCTCCCGCGCGTGGATCAAGATCCGCAACATGCGGGCCGAGGACGTCGTGGTCGGCGGCTGGCTGCCCGGCAGGGGCCGGCTCACCGGGCTGCCCGGCGCGGTGCTGGTCGGCCAGCGCGACACGCGCGGCCGGCTGCGGTACGTCGGCGGGGTGGGCACCGGCTGGAGCGAGGCGGAGCGGACGGAGCTGGCGGCGCGGCTGCGGGACGCGGCGAGCGACCGGTGCCCCTTCGACCCGGTGCCCCGCATCGCGGAGGCCCGGTGGGTGCTGCCCCGGCTGGTGGGAGAGGTCGGCTACAGCACCCGCACCCGGGCGGGGATGCTGCGTCAGCCGTCCTGGCTGCGGCTGCGGCCGGACCTGACGCCCGAGGAGTCGGCCGCGGACCTGCCCGAGGGCCTCGGCTGAGCCGGCAAGGTCTATCGTGTGCGCATGCCGGTTCCCGAACTGATCCGTATCGTCTCCCGCGACTCGCCCATGGCGCTGGCTCAGGTCGAGCGGGTCCGCGCCGAGTTGGCCGCGCTCCACCCGGGTGTGCGCACCGAGGTCGTCCCGGTGAAGACCACCGGCGACAAGTGGCTCGGCGACCTGTCCAAGGTCGAGGGCAAGGGGGCGTTCACCAAGGAGGTGGACGCCGCCCTGCTGGCCGGGGAGGCGGACCTCGCGGTGCACTGCGTGAAGGACGTGCCCGCCGACCGGCCGCTGCCCGCCGGGACGGTGTTCGCCGCGTTCCTGAAGCGGGACGACATCCGCGACGCGCTGGTGCACCCGGGCGGACTCACGCTGGACGAGCTGCCCGCCGGCACCCGGATCGGCACCTCCGCGGTGCGCCGGGTCGCCCAGCTGGCCGCCACGCACCCGCATCTGGAGTGCGTGCCGTTCCGCGGCAACGCCAACCGCCGGCTGGAGAAGCTGGCCGCCGGGGAGGCGGACGCGCTGCTGCTTGCGGTGTCCGGTCTGGAGCGCATCGGCCGCACCGACGCGATCAGCGAGGTGCTGTCCACGGAGGCGATGATGCCGCCTATCGGCGCGGGCATCCTCGCCCTGCAGTGCCGCGAGGACGACACGGACGTGATCGACGCGGTCAGCGGGCTCGGCGACCCGGACACGTTCCGCGAGGCGACGGCGGAGCGGATGTTCCTGCATGTGCTCCAGGGCCACTGCAACAGCCCGATCGCCGGGTTCGCGCGGGTGGACCGCAGCGGGGAACTCTCCCTGCGCGCCTGTGTCTTCACGCCCGACGGCAAGACCCGGCTGAACGCCCACGAGTGGGCGGGCCGGCTCGACCCGGCCACGCTCGGCACCTCGGTCGCGGTGGCGCTGCTGCGGCAGGGCGCGCGCGAGATCATCGACGGCATCCCGCACTGACCCGCCGGGCCGGCCCGGCGTCAGGCGGGGCCGGGCTCCGTCTGGTCCTTCAGGAAGACGCTGACCTGGTGGGCCAGGCCGCCCTGCCCGGTGCCCGCGGGGGCGGCCGCGGCGGTCGCCTCCAGGACGCCGATGCCGCCGGCCCACAGCCGGCGGTCGGTCCACTCCTCGTCCACCCGCAGCTGCACCTGCACGTCGACGTGGCTGAGTGCCGCCTCCGGAGCGGCCGCGTAGATCACGGCGGTGGCCCGGCGCAGCGGATAGACGTCGAAGCCCTCGATGAACTGGGAGCTGCGCCAGTCGATGAACGCCCCCTCGCCGTCCGGGCCGACGCGGACGTCGATCTGCCCGTCCTCGAGCTGGACGCCGTAGTGGCAGGCGCCGCGGTTCTCGACCGTCACCCGGACACTGAAGTACGTCAGGCCGGCGGCGGCGTCGTCGCGACCGCGCGGCGGCTCGGCCACCTCAAGGCGGTGGACGCGGACCCGCAGACCGGCATGCTCGTCGTACTCCTGCCAGTCCCCGACCACGTTCGGCTCGTACACAGTGCCCCTCTCGGCCCCTCTCGACCATCCGAGAGCTGCTGTCTATCTGTGCGCTCAGCGCACTGTCAAATGAGCGGAATGCACTGTGGCCAGCGGGTTCGCCCGCTTTGATCGCTGATCAAGCGCTGCCCAGGAAGAATCCGCCCGCATGGCCTTCCGGCGGGCTCCCCGGGCGTGCCGCACATCACGTCACCCGCAAGATCACCGGGCCAGGCGGCCGAGCAGCGAGGAGGCCGCGGTGATACCGAGTGCGGCCGCCACCGCCAGCACCCCGAAGTCGGCCCCGAGGTGCGCGGGTGTACCGAGCAGCAGGCCGCGCAGGGCGTCGACCTGATAGCTCAGCGGGTTGACCTTGCTGACGGCCTGCAGCCAGCCCGGCATCACCGAGACGGGATACAGGGCGTTGGAGCCGAAGAACAGCGGCATGGTGATCGCCTGCCCGAAGCCCATCAGCCTGTCCCGGCTGAGGACGATGCCGGCGATGGTCATCGAGAGGCAGGAGAAGAAGACGGAGGCGAGGACCACGGCGCCGGCGACGCCGAGCAGCCTCAGCGGGTTCCAGGTGAGGGCCACGCCGAGCACGGCGGCGATGACGATCACGACGATCGCCTGCACCAGCGACTTCACCCCGGCGGCGAACGCCTTGCCCGTGATCAGCGCCGAGCGCGGGGTCGGCGTGACGAGGAGCTTGTTGAGGATGCCCGCGTCCCGCTCCCAGATGATCTGGATGCCGTAGAAGATCGCGATGAACATCGCCGACTGGGCGATGATGCCGGGCGCCAGGTAGTCGATGTACGGGACGCCGCCGGTCGGTATCGCCCGTATCCGGGTGAAGGTCTGGCCGAAGATCAGCAGCCACAGCACGGGCTGCACCGCGCGCGTGTACAGCTCGGTGCGGTCGTGGCGCAGCTTCTGCAGCTCCACGGTGCACATGGCGGCGACCCTGGCGGGCAGCAGCCGCCAGCCCGCGCGCGGCCGGGGCGGGGTCAGCAGCAGCCGCGTGCTCTCAGCCGACACGGTGCGCGGTGCGGCGGGTGCTTCGGACATCGCGGAAACCTCCTCCGGAGGGGTCGTCGAGGCCGCTGCCGGCGACGTCTCGGAAGACGTCCTCCAGCGTGGGCAGGCGGTCC
The DNA here is from genome assembly GCF_047340315.1 of Streptomyces sp. AF1A. Taxonomy (NCBI): domain Bacteria; kingdom Bacillati; phylum Actinomycetota; class Actinomycetes; order Kitasatosporales; family Streptomycetaceae; genus Streptomyces; species Streptomyces sp. AF1A. The sequence continues at coordinate 7,622 of NZ_JBLEBI010000039.1, read as the reverse complement.
GTGCCCTGGCGTTCGGCCAGGCCCCGCCGCAGCTCGGCCGGGGTGCCGAGGGCGCGGATGCGGCCGCGGTGCATCAGGCCGACCCGGTCGCAGTACTGGTCGGCCTCGTCCATGTAGTGGGTGGTGACCAGCACGGTCATGCCGGTCGCGGCGCGCACGGCGTTGATGTGCTCCCAGACGCCGGTGCGGGCGATCGGGTCCAGGCCGATGGTGGGCTCGTCCAGGATCAGCAGCCGCGGGGCGCTGACCAGGGCCTGGGCGAGTTCGAGGCGGCGCACCATGCCGCCCGAGTAGGTCTTGGCGAGCCGGTCGGCGGCGTCCGCGAGGTCGACGGCGGCGAGTGCCTGGGTCACGCGTTCGGCACGCTCGCGGCGCGGTACGTCGAAGACGCGGGCGAACAGGGCGACGTTCTCCCGGCCGGTCAGGCCGCTGTCGGCCGACAGCTGCTGCGGGACGTAGCCGAGCAGGCGCCGGACCGCCATGCGCTCCTTGGCGGCGTCGTGACCGAAGACGTGGACCGTGCCGGCCGGGACCGGCAGGAGCGTGGTGATGCAGCGGATCGCGGTCGTCTTGCCCGCGCCGTTGGGCCCGAGCAGCCCGAACACCTCGCCCTCGCGCACGCCCAGGTCGAGGCCGTCCACGGCGCGGGTCTCGCCGAAGGTGTGGGCGAGGCGGCTGCAGGTGACGGCCTCGGCGCGGTCGCCGGGAGCGCCGGCGGTGTCGCCCGTCATGATTCCTCGGCACTCCTCGGCCTCCGTCATGGTTCCTCCACGCCCTCGTCGCGGTGTGTTCCGCCGTCCTCGGCCTCCTCGTGCAGGTGGACGGCGAGCCTGCGCAGGGCCGGCAGGGCTGCGCGCAGGGCCTCCCGGTCGGCCTCGTCGAGCCGGGAGACGTGCCGGCCGACCAGCTCGGTCCGGCGCCGGTGCCAGTCGTCCAGCCGCTGCTCGGCGGCTCCGGTCAGCAGCAGGCGCGCCGCGCGCCGGTCGGCCGGATCGGTCTGTCTGACCAGGTATCCCTCCCGCGCGAGCTGGTTCACCAGCGTCGAGACGGAGTTGCTCGCCAGGTGCAGTTCCCTGGCCGCCTCCGAGATGCCGATGCCGGGCCGGGACTCGACCAGCCGCAGCAGCTCCACCTCGGCGCCGCGCATCCGCGGGCCGGTGAGCCCGCCGCGCAGTCGTCGCCGGATGAGCCGCTGGATACGCACGAGCGCGTCGGCCAGTTCCTCCGGGAAGGTCCCGGGCCGCGTTCTCGTCGTTCCCGTACCTCGTACCGCCTGTTCTGCCACGCCTGAAGATTACCTCTGTTACAGAGATATGAGTCGTCGAGCACGCTCAAGAAGCGGTCAAGGACGCCTCGAACCTCGCATCCAACATTGCACTATTTGTACTAGATTGTTTGGGGATGTCCACAAGCGGGCATGGGACCGGCAGTGCTTCGGACAGGAGGCACGTCCGTGGGAGCCGGCACCGCCGGAAGCCCCGGTGTTCCCTGGTCCGAGCGCACCTCCCACGGTGTCTGTCCATCCAGCACCTGCTGAGAGAGGTGCGCGCAATGCGTGTCACTGGCAGCACCAAACCCCATCCCCACGACGACGCACCCGACACGGCCAAGTCCTTCGAGCGGCTCGCGGAGCTGTCCGACGGTCCCGAGCGCCGGGCGCTGCGGGACGAGCTCGTCCAGGTGTGGCTGCCCATGGCGGAGCGGATCGCCGTGCGCTTCCGCGGCCGCGGAGAGGCCCTCGAGGACCTCTACCAGGTCGCCGCCCTGGGCCTGGTCAAGGCCGTCGACCACTACGACCCCTCCCGGGGCCGCGCCTTCGAGGCCTACGCCGTGCCCACCATCACCGGCGAGATCAAGCGCCACTTCCGCGACCACATGTGGACCCTGCACGTCCCCCGCCGTGTCCAGGACCTGCGCAACCGGGTCCGCAGCGCCGTGAAGGAGCTGGCCCAGACCACCTCGGGCCGGCCGCCCACCGTCGCGGAGGTCGCCGCGTACACGCGTCTGACCGAGGACGAGGTGCGCACCGGTATGGAGGCGCTGGAGTGCTTCTCCGCGCTGTCCCTGGACGCCGAGGTGGCCGGAACGGACGGCTACGCGCTCGGCGACTCCCTGGGCGGGCCGGACCCCGGGTACGACCTGGTCGTGGACCGGGCCGCGGTCAAGCCCTGTCTGGAGGCACTGCCCGAGCGGGAGCGCACCATTCTCTACCTGCGGTTCTTCCGTGGAATGACGCAGAGCCGCATCGCCGACCAGCTCGGCATCTCGCAGATGCACGTCTCGCGGCTGCTCAGCGCCTGCTTCGACCGGCTGCGCGAGGAGCTGCTCGCGGAGGTGCAGGCCCGCTGAGCCGCTCGGCCCGCCGGGCTCACCCCTCCTCGGCCCCCGGCACCTGCGCGGGCCCGTACCGGTCCAGGGCGTCCTCCAGTGCGGCGCGGACCTCGGCCGGGATGTCGCCCCGGCGCCCCCAGATCAGGATCAGTTCCGCGATGTTGCGCAGCTTGATGTTGGTGTGCTGGGACACCTCCCGGAGCACCTGCCAGCCCTCGTCCGGGGTCACCCGGCCGAGCGCCACCATCATCCCGATCGCCTGGTCGACGACCGCGTGGGAGGTGACGGCCTCCTTGAGCTGGTCCACCTGTGCCTGCAACTCGGCGATGCGGTCCGCCTCGCTGTCTGCCATCCCTCCATCGTGCGCACGGGGCCGCCCGGGTGCCACCGGGGGTGCTCGACAGGCATGCAGCCCCCTTCCGGTTGGACACTGGAGGCAGGCCGGTGGCCGCAGGGACCCCGAGAGCAGGACGCGACTGTCATGAACCAAGACAACGCCGTCAATGGTGGAGCGAACGCCGGACGCGCACCGCGCAAGCGGGACGTCCTCTGCACGAACTCTGTTTTCGGTGCCCCGTGCTGGGTGAGCCTGACCTCCCGCGACCTCGAGGCGACGCAGGACTTCTACGCGGCGGTACTGGGCTGGCGCTGGCGCGGGGCAAAGCTCGGCGAGCACTTCCGTATCGCACTGGCGGACGGCGTCCCGGTGGCCGGGATCGCCGCCGTCGCCTCGATGTGGCAGATGGCGGTGGCCTGGACGCCGTACTTCGCGGTGCCGGACGCCGACGTCGCGGTGGCCCGGGCCCGCGAGCGCGGCGGCACGGCGGCCGTCGGGCCGCTTTCGTTCCCGCCCGGCCGGGCGGCGCTGCTCGCCGACCGGGACGGCGCCACGTTCGGGATCTGGCAGGGCGAACTCGTCGCCAACTGGGAGGCCTGGCGCCGGGCCTCGCCGACGTTCATCCGGCTGCACACCCGCGACGCCTTGGACTCGGCGATGTTCTACGGCGAAATCCTCGACTGGGCGTCCGGGCTGCCCGGCTGCTGCGAGGTCGAGTACGTGGGCGGCGAGGTCGTGCTGCGCAGCCAGGGCGACATCGTGGCCCGCATCGACTCCGGCGCGGTCGAGGCCGCCCCGGACCCCTCCGTGCGGCCGCACTGGCAGGTGCACTTCACCGTCTCCGACGTGGCCGGCTGTGCCAGGGCGGCGGAGAAGCACGGCGGCAGCGTGCTGAGCGAGGAGGAGGACGAAGCGATCCTGCGCGACGCGGACGGCGCCCAGTTCACGGTGACGTCCCGCACGGCCCGCTGAGCCGGCCGGCGCGTCGGGCACGGCGGCAGCGTGCCGAGCGGCGGGCGGCGCGCGGTCGACTCACGGTGATGGCACGCGCCGCCCGCGGAGACCGCGTATCTAGCCCGCCGTCCGGGACGGCCTGGTCAGCAGGACCAGGCTCCTGGCCTCCACCCGGAGCCTGGTGCCGGCCTTGCGTTCCCGTTCGTCCGGGATGCCGTCGGGATCGGCCGTGTCGACCAGGGTGGTCCAGCGCTCGCCGAAGGAGTCGTCGGGCAGGCGGAAGTCGACCGGCTCCCAGAAGCCGTTCAGCAGCAGCAGGAAGGAGTCGTCCACCAGGCGCCGCCCGTAGGGGTCGCGTTCGGCGATCGCGTCGCCGTTGAGGAACACCCCCACGGAGTGCGCGTCGGCGCGCTGCCAGTCCCGGTCGGCCATCTCGCGGGCGTCGGGCCTGAACCACATCAGGTCGGGCAGCGGCTGCCGGGCGTTGGTCGCGGTCTCGCCGTGGAAGAAGCGGCGCCGGCGCAGCACCGGGTGCGCGGCCCGCAGCGCGATCACGTGCCGGGTGAACTCGGTGAGGCTCACCTGCTCGTCGGTCAGGTCCCAGTCGACCCAGGAGATCTCGTTGTCCTGGCAGTAGGCGTTGTTGTTGCCGCGCTGCGTGCGGCCCAGCTCGTCGCCGTGGCAGAGCATCGGGATGCCCTGCGACAGCAGCAGTGTGGCCAGCAGGTTGCGCTGCTGGCGGGCGCGCAGTTCGAGCACGGTCGGCTCTGTGGTGTCGCCCTCCGCACCGCAGTTCCAGGACCGGTTGTGGCTCTCCCCGTCCCGGTTGTCCTCGCCGTTGGCCTCGTTGTGCTTGTCGTTGTACGACACGAGGTCGCGCAGCGTGAAACCGTCGTGCGCGGTGACGAAGTTGACGCTGGCGCGCGGCCGGCGCCTGCTGTGCTGGTACAGGTCGGAGGAGCCGGTCAGCCGGGAGGCGAACTCGCCGAGCGAGCCCGGCTCGGCCCGCCAGAAGTCCCGTACCGCGTCCCGGTACTTGCCGTTCCACTCCGACCACAGCGGCGGGAAGTTGCCGACCTGGTAGCCGCCCTCCCCCACGTCCCAGGGCTCGGCGATGAGCTTGACGCGGCTGATCACCGGGTCCTGCTGGATCAGGTCGAAGAACGCCGAGAGCCGGTCCACCTCGTGGAACTGCCGGGCCAGCGTGGCGGCGAGGTCGAAGCGGAAGCCGTCCACATGCATCTCGGTCACCCAGTACCGCAGCGAGTCCATGATCAGTTGCAGCACGTAGGGGTGACGCATCAGCAGGCTGTTGCCGGTGCCGGTGGTGTCGTAGTAGTGCGCCCAGTCGCCGTCGACCAACCGGTAGTAGGAGGCGTTGTCGATGCCCCGGAAGGACAGGGTGGGGCCCATCTCGTTGCCCTCGGCGGTGTGGTTGTAGACCACGTCGAGGATGACCTCCAGGCCGGCCGCGTGCAGCGCCTTGACCATGGCCTTGAACTCGTTGACCTGCTGGCCCCGGGTGCCGAAGGCGGCGTAGGCGTTGTGCGGGGCGAAGAAGCCGATGGTGTTGTAGCCCCAGTAGTTCGACAGCCCGCGGTCCTGCAGCACGCCGTCGTGGACGAACTGGTGCACCGGCATCAGCTCCACCGCGGTCACCCCGAGCGAGGTCAGGTGCTCGATCACGGCGGGGTGTGCCAGACCGGCGTAGGTGCCGCGCAGCCGCTGCGGGACGTCCGGGTGGGTCATGGTCAGGCCGCGCACATGGGCCTCGTAGATCACCGAGTCCGAGTACGGCGTCCGCGGCGGCCGGTCGTCTCCCCAGTCGAAGTACGGGTCGGTGACCACGCCGAGCATCGAGTGCCCGGAGCTGTCGGCCGGGGCGGGGCCGTCGGGCGCGCGCTCGTACAGGGAGGCGTGGTTGTCGATCTGGCCGTCCACGGCACGGGCGTACGGGTCGAGGAGCAGCTTCGCCGGGTTGCACCGGTGGCCGAGCGCCGGCTGCCACGGGCCGTGCACCCGGTAGCCGTAGCGCTGGCCGGGGGCGATGCCGGGCAGATAGCCGTGCCACACGAATCCGTCGACCTCGTGCAGCCGGATCGGCGTCTCGGTGCCGGCGTCGTCGACGAGGATCAGCTCCACGCGCTCCGCGACCTCGCTGAACAGGGCGAAGTTGGTGCCCTGTCCGTCGAACGCGGCGCCCAACGGGTAGGGCTGCCCGCTCCAGACGGGCAGCCCTTGGCGCGACCTGCGGGCGGTCACCGGCTGCCCTCCAGGGTGTGGTCACCGGCGGGCGCGGGCGCGGCGAGCACGGCCATCCGCTCCTCGCGCGGCACCTTCAGACCCGTGCGCAGCGTGGGCGCGGGCGCGATGGGCACCAGCGGCACGCGCTGGCCGGCGCGGGCGCGCTGCGAGAACCAGATGATCTTGCTGCCGGTGTCGGAGGCGCAGCAGCCCCAGCCGTCGCTCATGGCGGCGATGTCGGCGAGGCAGGACCGCAGATCCTGGTCCGGGCGCAGGTCGGGGTCGTCGTCCCCGAAGGCGGTGATGAGGTGCTGGCCGTTCCACCACATCTCGATGGAGGTGTGCTTGTTCGTCGCGTGCTCGTCGATCGCCCGCAGCAGCAGTTCGGTGCCGCGGCAGACGGGGGCCGCGAGGTTCTCGAGGTCCCAGTAGCGGAGGTGGGCGGCCAGGATGCGGCTGACCTGTCCCACCCGTTCCGGGCTGACTTCCACGTCGAGGTGGTAGTAGCAGGGCACTGCGGTCTTCATCGCGCTTGCTCCTCACCGGCGAAGCTCTCGCTCCCCTCGCCCCTGTCCGGGAGGGATCCCGGACACACAGCGTGAGCGCTGATCGCTTCTGAGTCACCTCCACGGTGCGGGCACTACGCCATTCGTGCAACACGAGCACCTGGCACCCGCAATCGTTGAAGATCCAACAAGACGCTTTGTGGTCGCACGTGCACCATGAGTGAAAGCCTCGATCGCCGTAACGGTGCCGCGCCCACCCCTGCGCGGCCACCACCCGACCGTCGGGAACGCGCCCAGTCGAGAGCGTGGAAGGTGAAGAGGGCCATGCTGCTACCCGCCAAGGCCGAAGTGGCCCGGCAGTTGCGGCGTTACCGGGCGTGGGAGCGCGTGATGCTCGCCTCGCCCTGCGACCGCACGGTCAGGGCCACCTTCGAGGACTCGGGTTACACGCTGTGCGTCCTGATGGGCAAACGCTGCGCCCGCGAGGCGGCGGACGCGGCGGAGCGCTATCTGCGCACCAACCTGGTCACCTACCTGCGCGAGCAGGACGGGCGGCCGCAGCCGCGCCGGGCGGCCAGAAGGGCCCCGCCGCCGGAGCGGCGTTCCACGGCGCCGAGCCCCTGACCTGGCACCGTACAAGGCGTTCCCCCGCGGGACCGGCGCACGCCGGCCCGTCTCTCGGATCGCGAAGCCGGGCCGGGTGCCCGGCTTCGCGCACGGCGGAGGTGAGATTCATGCGCAGGACCCCGGCCATCGGCCGCGTACCGGTACGTGACGTCCGGCCGGCCGTGGACTGCGGCAGGCGCCCGGCGAAGGCGGTGACCGGCGAGACCTTCCGGGTCACGGCCACCGTGTTCCGCGAGGGCCACGACGCCGTCGGTGCCAATGTCGTCCTGCGCGATCCCACGGGCCGCCGCGGCCCGTGGACACCGATGCGGGAGCTGTCCCCCGGCAGCGACCTGTGGGGAGCGGACGTCACGCCGGACACGACGGGCCGCTGGACCTTCCGGGTCGAGGCCTGGAGCCATCCGCTGGCGACCTGGCGGCACACCGCCTCGGTCAAGGTGCCGGCCGGGATCGACACCGGGCTGGTGCTGGAGGAGGGCGCCGAGCTGTACGAGCGCGCCGCCGGCGGAGTGCCCAGGGGCCCGGAGCGCGACCTGGTCCTCGCCGCCGCCCGCGCCCTCGGCGACGACTCCCTGTCGGTGCACGATCGGCTCAAGGCGGCGCTGTCGCCGCAGGTGGACGCG
>NZ_JBLEBI010000383.1:0-913 GCF_047340315.1 Streptomyces sp. AF1A | reverse complement strand
GAGTCAGAAACCGTTGATGTAGGCGAAGGACATGCGAAAGGTCCGGCGTAGAGGGTAAGACCCCCGTAGCCGAAATGTCAGCGGCTTGCTTGAGAGACACCCAAGTAGCACGGGGCCCGAGAAATCCCGTGTGAATCTGGCGGGACCACCCGCTAAGCCTAAATATTCCCTGGTGACCGATAGCGGATAGTACCGTGAGGGAATGGTGAAAAGTACCCCGGGAGGGGAGTGAAATAGTACCTGAAACCGTGTGCCTACAAGCCGTGGGAGCGTCGGAGTGTGCTTGCACATTCTCGTGACTGCGTGCCTTTTGAAGAATGAGCCTGCGAGTTTGCGGTGTGTTGCGAGGTTAACCCGGGTGGGGTAGCCGTAGCGAAAGCGAGTCCGAACAGGGCGATGGAGTAGCACGCTCAAGACCCGAAGCGGAGTGATCTAGCCATGGGCAGGTTGAAGCGGAGGTAAGACTTCGTGGAGGACCGAACCCACCAGGGTTGAAAACCTGGGGGATGACCTGTGGTTAGGGGTGAAAGGCCAATCAAACTCCGTGATAGCTGGTTCTCCCCGAAATGCATTTAGGTGCAGCGTCGTGTGTTTCTTGCCGGAGGTAGAGCACTGGATAGGCGATGGGCCCTACCGGGTTACTGACCTTAGCCAAACTCCGAATGCCGGTAAGTGAGAGCGCGGCAGTGAGACTGTGGGGGATAAGCTCCATGGTCGAGAGGGAAACAGCCCAGAGCATCGACTAAGGCCCCTAAGCGTACGCTAAGTGGGAAAGGATGTGGAGTCGCACAGACAACCAGGAGGTTGGCTTAGAAGCAGCCACCCTTGAAAGAGTGCGTAATAGCTCACTGGTCTAGTGATTCCGCGCCGACAATGTAGCGGGGCTCAAGCGTACCGCCGAAGTCGTGTCATT
>NZ_JBLEBI010000382.1:0-1142 GCF_047340315.1 Streptomyces sp. AF1A | reverse complement strand
CGTTGTGGACGGGGTTCACAGCAGGTCCTTGTGCACGGTGAGTTGGGCGTCGGTCGCGGCGATGACGTCGTTCACGTGCACGCCGGGTGCGGTTTCGGTGAGGAGGAGGCCGGTGTCGGTGATGTCGAGGACGGCGAGGTCGGTGATGATGCGGTTGACGCATGCTTTGCCGGTGAGGGGGAGGGTGCACTGGTTGAGGATTTTGGGTGTGCCGTCTTTGGTGGTGTGGGTCATGAGGGCGATGACCTGGCGGGCGCCGTGGACGAGGTCCATGGCGCCGCCGATGCCGGTGACGAGGGTGCCGGGGACGGCCCAGTTGGCGAGGTCGCCGTGGGCGGAGACCTGCATGGCGCCGAGGACGGCGACGTCGATGTGGCCGCCGCGGATCATGGCGAAGGAGAGGGCGGAGTCGAAGAAGGAGGCGCCGGGCAGGACGGTGACGGTTTCCTTGCCGGCGTTGATCAGGTCGGGGTCGACGGTGTCGTCGGTGGGGTAGGGGCCGGTGCCGAGGATGCCGTTCTCGGATTCGAGGATGACTTCGATGTCGGGGGGGAGGTGGTTGGGGATGAGGGTGGGCAGGCCGATGCCGAGGTTGACGTATTGGCCGTCGTGTAGTTCGCGGGCGGCGCGGGCGGCCATCTCCTGGCGGTTCCAGGGCATCAGTGGGTCACCGTCCGGCGTTCGGTCTTCTTGTCGGCTGCTTGTTGGGGGGTGAGGGGCAGGACGCGTTGGACGAAGATGCCGGGCAGGTGGACGGCGTCGGGGTCGATGGTGCCGGGTTCGGTGAGTTCTTCGACTTCGGCGATGGTGATTTTGCCGGCCATGGCGGCGAGGGGGTTGAAGTTGCGGGTGGATTTGCGGAAGACGAGGTTGCCGTGCCGGTCGCCGCGGGCGGCGCGGATGAGGGCGTAGTCGGTGCGGATGCCGTGTTCGAGGACGTGGGGGGTGCCGTCGAAGTCGCGTACTTCTTTGGCGGGGGAGGCGAGTGCGACGTTGCCGGAGGTGTCGTAGCGCCAGGGGAGGTTGCCGTCGGCGACCTGGGTGCCCACGCCGGCGGGGGTGTAGAAGGCGGGGATGCCGGCGCCGCCGGCGCGCAGGCGTTCGGCGAGGGTGCCCTGGGGGATGAGTTCCACTTCCAGTTC
>NZ_JBLEBI010000381.1:0-1201 GCF_047340315.1 Streptomyces sp. AF1A | reverse complement strand
GATCGAGAAGGCCATCGACGAGGTCTTCGACCTGCGTCCGGCCGCCATCATCCGCGACCTGGACCTGCTGCGCCCGATCTACGCCCGGACCGCGGCCTACGGCCACTTCGGCCGTGAGCTGCCCGACTTCACCTGGGAGCGCACCGACCGGGCCGATGCGCTGCGCCGGGCCGCCGGAGTCTGACATGCGGATCGCCGTCACCGGGTCCATCGCGATGGACCACCTCATGGTCTTCCCGGGCAGGTTCACCGACCAGCTGATGGCCGGCCGGCTGGACCACGTCTCGCTGTCCTTCCTCGTCGACGCGCTGCACATCCGGCGCGGCGGCGTCGCCGCCAACATCGCGCACGGCCTCGGTCAGCTGGGCCTGTCACCGGTGCTGGTCGGCGCGGTGGGCAGCGACTTCGAGCCCTACCGGGTGCTGCTGAAGGAACAGGGCGTGGACACCGAGTCGGTGCGGGTCAGCCCCGATCTGCACACCGCACGCTTCGTGTGCACCACGGACGCCGACCAGAACCAGATCGCCACCTTCTACGCCGGTGCGATGGCCGAGGCCCGGCACATCCGCCTCGCCCCGGTCCTCGCCCGCACCGGGGGGCTCGACCTGGTCCTCGTCTCGCCCAACGACCCCGAGGCCATGCTCCGGCACACCCGGGAGTGCCACGAACTCGGCATCCCCGTCGCCGCCGACCCCTCCCAGCAGCTGGCCCGCCTCGAACGCGACCAGGTGCGCGCCCTGATCGACCGCTCGCGGATGCTGTTCACCAACGAGTACGAGTCGGTCCTGCTGCAGGAGCGCAGCGGCTGGACCGAGGAGCAGGTCCTGGGCCGCACCGGGCTGTGGGTCACCACGCTCGGCGCGGCCGGCTCCCGCATCCGGCGGGCGGGCCGGACCACCATCGAGGTCCCGGCCGCAGAGGCCCAGTCCGTCGCGGACCCCACCGGGGTCGGCGACGCCTACCGCGCCGGCTTCCTGGCCGCCCTCGCCTGGGGCGAGGACCTGCGCAACGCGGCCCGGTTCGGCAGCGTCGCCGCCGTCCTCGCCCTGGAGTCGGTCGGCACCCAGGAACACATCCTGCGCCCCGCCCACCTGCTGGCCCGCCTGGAAGAGGCGTACGGCCCCACGACGGCGCACGCGTTCACCGCCCGGCTGGCGGTGCCCTCATGACCAGGGCCACCCGTGTGTCCGCCCTGCGCGAG
>NZ_JBLEBI010000380.1:0-1220 GCF_047340315.1 Streptomyces sp. AF1A | reverse complement strand
CGCGCATTCCGACAAGGAGGACGCGACCGCGACCTGGAAGAAGACCTACGGCCATCACCCTTTGACGGCCTTCGTCGACCACGGCCCGGGCGGAACCGGCGAGCCGGTCGCGGCCCTGCTCAGGCCGGGGAACGCGGGCTCGAACACGGCCGCCGACCACATCACCACCGCCCGGCTCGCCCTGGCCCAACTGCCCAAGCGCTACCGGCGAGGACGGCAGACACTGATCCGCACGGACTCCGCCGGCGGCACCCACGACTTCGTGTCCTGGCTCGCCAGGCGAGGCCGGTGGCTGTCCTACTCGGTCGGCATGACGGTCACCGAAGCGATCCACGAACATGTGCTGAAGGTCCCCGCCCCGGCCTGGACGGCGGCCGTCGAGACCAACGGTGAGGTCCGTGACGGGGCCTGGGTCGCCGAGCTCACCGGCAGCCTGCTGGACGGCTGGCCGAAGGGGATGCGGCTGATCGTCCGCAAGGAACGGCCACACCCCGGTGCCCAGTTGAGGATCACGGACGCGGACGGCATGCGGATCACCTGTTTCGCCACCAACACTCCTGACCGGCCGATCGCCGAGCTCGAGCTCCGTCACCGGCTGCGGGCCCGGGCCGAGGACCGGATCCGGGCCGCCCGGTCCACCGGCCTACGCAACCTGCCCCTGCACCACACCGCGCAGAACAAGGTCTGGCTGGAGATCGTCCAGGTCGCGCTTGACCTCCTGGCCTGGATGCCCATGCTCGCCCTGACCGACCAGGCCCGTCTTTGGGAGCCCCGCCGACTGCGGTTCCGCCTGTTCTCCGCGGCCGCCCAGCTCGTCACCACCGGCCGACGCCGCATCCTCCGCCTCGCCCGCCACTGGCCCTGGACCGGCGAGATATCCGCCGCCCTTGAACGACTTGCGCTCCTGCCGAACCCCGGCTGACCAGCTGATTCGCCTGTCCCTACAAGAAGAGGAACCAGCCCGGAGCAGTGGGACCCGGCGTCCACCCGAGGCGACACTCGGGCCCTCGGAATGCCCGCCATCAGCCACCGAAAGCGAAACGGTCCACCGACTCCGTCGGCGGACCGTCATGCAAGATCGAGGCTAACCAGTCAGAAGCCGAGCGCCGGGAAGCGTTCCCGCAGTGGCTGCACACCTACAATCACCACCGCGGACACACCGCGCTGAAAGGGCAACCACCCGCCAGCCGCGTCCCCAACCTCTCAGGGCAATACAACTA
>NZ_JBLEBI010000379.1:0-1250 GCF_047340315.1 Streptomyces sp. AF1A | reverse complement strand
GCGGCCAGCGAGAGGTCGGCGACCTTGAAATCCGTGCACTCAGCTGACACGGGCGCTCCTTGAACTCATGACGTTGCGGTGGATGTCCAGGGCCGAGGTGGACCTGTTCAGGGTGATGTAGTGCAGTCCGGGCGCGCCCTCGGCGAGCAGCCGGTCGGCCATGACGGTGGCGTACTCCACGCCGATGCGGTGGCCGGCCCCGGGGTCGTCCCGGGCGGCCTCCAGACGGTGGGCCAGGTCCTCGGGGAAGGCGGCGTCGCTCAGTTCGGCGAACCGGCGGATCTGGCGTACGTCGGTGGCGGGCATGATCTCCGGGATGATCGGGATGTCGCAGCCGGCGGCCGCGACCCGGTCCCGCAGCCGGAGATAGTCCTCGACGTGGAAGAACATCTGGGTGATGGCGTAGTCGGCGCCCGCCCGGCACTTGGCCACGAAGTGCCGGATGTCGGAGTCCCAGTCGGGCGAGCGGGGATGCCGCTCGGGGAAGGCCGCGACACCGATGGTGAAGTCGCCGAGCGAGCGCACCAGTTCGACCAGCTGGCCGGCGTGGGTGAAGCCGTCCGGGTGCGGTGTCCAGGGCCCCCTCGGGTCCCCCGGCGGATCACCGCGCAGGGCGAGGACGTCCCGGATGCCCGCGTCCGCGTAGGCGCCGATGATGTGCCGCAGCTCGGCCACCGAGTGGCCGACGGCGGTGAGATGGGCGACCGGCCGCAGGGTCGTCTGGGCCGCGATGCGCCGGGTGACCTCGATGGTCCGGTCCCGGGAGGAGCCGCCCGCGCCGTACGTGACGGAGACGAAGTCCGGCCGCAGCGGCTCCACCCGGCGGATCGCCTGCCACAGCGTCCGCTCTCCGGCGTCGGTCTTGGGCGGGAAGAACTCGAACGAGAAGGTGGGCCGGGCGGTCATGCGCGTCCTCCGGCGCTGAAGTAGCTCGCCTGCGGGTGGTGGACGACGATCGCGTCGGTGGACTGCTCGGGGTGCAGCTGGAACTCCTCCGACAGGTGGACGCCGATCCGCTCGGGGTGGAGGAGGTCCGCGATCTTGGCGCGGTCCTCCAGATTCGGGCAGGCCGGATAGCCGAGCGAGTAGCGGCAGCCCTGGTACTCGGTGCGCAGCATCCCTTCCAGGCCCGCCGGGTCCTGGCCGGCGATGCCGAGTTCGGCGCGGACGCGGGCGTGCCAGTACTCGGCCAGCGCCTCCGCCAACTGCACGGACAGGCCGTGCAGTTCGAGGTAGTCGCGGTAGGCGTG
>NZ_JBLEBI010000378.1:0-1296 GCF_047340315.1 Streptomyces sp. AF1A | reverse complement strand
GGGCGAGGTGGAACCGGTGAAGTCCCCGTCACCGGAGTACACCGCGGTCAGGGAGTGCGAGCCCACCGCGAGAGTCGAGGTCGTCAGGGTGGCGATGCCACCGGCCAGTGTGCCGGTACCGAGGAGAGTGGCACCGTCAAAGAAGTCGACCGTACCGGTGGGCGTGCCCGCACCGGGCGGAACGGCGGCAACCGTCGCGGTGAGCGTTTTCGCCTGCCCGAACACCGAGGGGTCCGGTGCCGACGCCAGGCCCGTGGTCGTCGCGGCCTGGGTCACGGTCTGCGTATCGACCGGTGACGTGGAGCCGGTGAAGTCCGCATCACCGTTGTAGACCGCGGTCAGGGAGTGGGTTCCGACGCTGAGGGCGGAGGTCGTCAGCGTGGCGACGCCACCGGCCAGTGTGCCGGTGCCGAGGAGGGTGGCACCGTCGAAGAAGTCGACCGTCCCCGTCGGCGTGCCCGCACCAGGCAAAACCGCGGCAACCGTCGCAGTGAGCGTTTTCCCCTGCCCGAACACCGAGGGGTCCGGTGCCGACGCCAGCGCGGTTGTGGTCGCGGCCTGGGTCACGGTCTGCGTGTCGACCGATGAGGTGGAGCCGGTGAAGTCCGCGTCACCGTTGTAGACCGCGGTCAGGGAGTGGGTTCCGACGCTGAGGGCGGAGGTCGTCAGGGTGGCGACGCCACCGGCGAGTGTGGCGGTGCCGAGGAGGGTGGCGCCGTCGAAGAAGTCGACGGTGCCGGTGGGTGTGCCGGCGCCGGGAGGAACGGCGGCGACGGTCGCGGTGAGCGTTTTCGCCTGCCCGAACACCGAAGGATCAGGCGCCGACACCAGGCCCGTGGTCGTCGCCGCCTGCGACACCGTCTGCGTATCGACCGGCGACGTGGAGCCGGTGAAGTCCCCATCACCGTTGTAGACCGCGGTCAGGGAGTGGGTTCCGACACTGAGGGTGGAGACGGTGAATGTCGCGATGCCGCCGGCCAGTGTGCCGGTACCGAGGAGAGTGGCACCGTCGAAGAAGTCCACCGTCCCCGTCGGCGTGCCCGCACCAGGCAAAACCGCGGCAACCGTCGCAGTGAGCGTCTTGCCCTGCCCGAACACCGAAGGATCAGGCGCCGACGCCAGGCCCGTGGTCGTCGCCGCCTGCGCCACGGTCTGCGCGTCGACCGGCGAGGTGGAACCGGTGAAGTCCGCGTCACCGTTGTAGACCGCCGTCAGGGAATGCGAGCCCACCGCGAGAGTCGAGGTCGTCAGGGTGGCGACGCCACCGGCCAGTGTGCCGGTACCGAGGAGGGTGGC